>NZ_JBFAHW010000029.1:0-111636 GCF_040654355.1 Streptomyces sp. NPDC050704
GTTGTTGTAGCGGGCCACCGCGGCGTTCATGGCCGCCGTGATTGGGATGGGACGGGTAGGGGCGGCGGGGGCGAAAGAAGCCCCCGTACCTACTCCGCCGGCTCCACCCCGGCCCGCAGCAGCCCGTACGTGTACGCGTCCTCCAGCGCCTGCCACGACGCCGCGATCACGTTCTCGGCGACACCGACCGTGGACCACTCACCCGCACCGTCGGACGTGGAGATCAGGACCCGCGTCGTGGACTGGGTGCCGTGCTTGCCCTCCAGGATGCGGACCTTGTAGTCCACCAGCTCCAACTTGGCGAGCTGCGGGTAGATCTTCTCCAGGGCGACGCGCAGCGCCCGGTCGAGGGCGTTGACCGGCCCGTTGCCCTCCGCCGTGGCGACGATGCGCTCACCCTTGGCGAAGAGCTTGACGGTCGCTTCGTTGGCGTGGGTGCCGTCCGGGCGGTCCTCCACGATCGCCCTCCAGGACTCGACCTGGAAGTACTTGCGGGCCTTGCCCTCGGCCTCCTCCCTCAGGAGCAGCTCGAAGGACGCGTCGGCCGCCTCGTACGTGTAGCCCTGGAGCTCGCGCTCCTTGACCCGGCCGACGACCCGGCCGACCAGCTCGCGGTCGTCGCTGATGTCGACGCCCAGTTCCTTGCCCTTGAGCTCGATGGAGGCGCGGCCCGCCATGTCGGAGACGAGCATCCGCATGGTGTTGCCGACCAGCTCGGGGTCGATGTGCTGGTACAGGTCCGGGTCGACCTTGATGGCCGAGGCGTGCAGGCCCGCCTTGTGGGCGAAGGCCGAGACACCGACGTACGGCTGGTGCGTGGACGGGGTCAGGTTCACCACCTCGGCGATGGCGTGCGAGATGCGGGTCATCTCGGACAGCGCGCCCTCGGGGAGGACCTTCTTGCCGTACTTGAGCTCCAGGGCGGCGACGACCGGGAAGAGGTTGGAGTTGCCGACGCGCTCTCCGTAGCCGTTGGCCGTGCACTGGACGTGGGTCGCGCCCGCGTCCACCGCGGCCAGGGTGTTCGCCACGGCGCAGCCCGTGTCGTCCTGGGCGTGCATGCCCAGGCGCGCTCCGGTGTCGGCGAGGACGGTGGCGACCACGGCCTGTACCTGGGCGGGCAGCATGCCGCCGTTGGTGTCGCACAGCACGACCACGTCGGCGCCCGCCTCCGACGCCGCGCGGACGACCGCCTTCGCGTACTCGGGGTTCGCGCGGTAGCCGTCGAAGAAGTGCTCGCAGTCGACGAAGACCCGGCGGTCCTGGGCGCGGAGGTACGAGACCGTGTCCCGGATCATCTCCAGGTTCTCGTCGAGGGTCGTGCGCAGCGCCAGTTCGACATGCCGGTCATGGGACTTGGCGACGAGCGTGACCACCGGAGCCCCGGACTCGACGAGCGCCTTGACCTGCGGGTCCTCGCTCGCCTTGCCGCCCGCCCGGCGGGTGGCGCCGAAGGCGACGAGCTGGGCGTGCTTGAAGTCGATCTCCTGCTGGGCGCGGGCGAAGAACTCGGTGTCGCGCGGGTTGGCCCCCGGCCACCCGCCCTCGATGAAGCCCACGCCGAAGTCGTCCAGGTGCCGTGCGATGGCCAGCTTGTCCGCGACGGTGAGGTTGATGCCCTCACGCTGCGCACCGTCGCGCAGCGTCGTGTCGAAGACGTGGAAGTCGTCGTCGACGCGAGAAGGGCCGCGACGGGAGGAGTCGCGATGCTCGTCGGTTGCGTCTGTCATCTCTTGTGGCTCCTGTGTCGGGTTCGGTCTACCGGAATGACCGGTTCCACCGCCCTCATGGTCCCTCGCGCTCCGGTCCCGGCTGAAGGTGGGCCAGGAAACAGAAAAACCTCTCGCGGGTGCGAGAGGTCTGCGCGCGGGTCAGGGCGAGGGTGGCCGCTCTGTACGTGGTCGTACGGGGCGATCACTGCGGACCGGCGCGCCTGCTGCCAATAATCGTGGCGAACGAGAGCACGGGGGCAGTCTGGCACAGCACTGTCCCCGTACTCACCGGCGTCTCAGGATGTGAACCTCACGTCACCTCACGTCACTCAGCGCAGGCGGCGCACGAAGGCGTCGTACCCGTCATTGGTGTCGCCGCTCAGCAGCGTCGCGTCGCCCGACAGGAAGGCGATCCGGTCGCCCTTCGCCGAGATCCCGCCCGGTTCGACGTGCGCCGTGGCCGCGCCGCCCGTGGTGTCCGGGCTGACCAGCGTGGTGGTGTTCTTCTTCAGGTCCCGCAGGTAGACGGGCAACTCCTTGCCGTACTCGGCGCCCGGCTCGGTGAGCTCCGTCACGTACGTGAGGTAGCGGCTGTCGGCGCTGATCGCGGGCCCGCGGGTATAGGCCTCGCCGGGGCCGCCCTGGGTGCCGTGGATGCGCTGGTTGGTGCCGGAGGCGATGTCGTGCACGAAGACGTTCCAGGCGACGTCGTTGTCGTCCGGGACCAGGTGCGTGTCGCGGGACTCGAAGACGACGGTGCGGCCGTCGCCGCTGATGGACGGCTTCAAGGACTCCTTCTCGGTCTTCGAGCCGTCGTGGGAGCGGTCGACCTGGGTCAGTTCGCCCGTGGTGCGGTCGCGCAGCCAGAGGTCGCTCCAGTCGTCGCCGCGCGGGCCGTTGAGGAACGACTGCGCGTAGACGACGTACCGGCCGTCGTCGCTGACCGTCGGCGAGTGCGAGCCCTTCGCGCCGTCCCCGCCCGTGTAGTCGTGGCTGATCTTCTCGGTGGTGCCGGTCTTCCGGTCGCGCAGGAAGACCGTCGGGTCGCCGGACTCGGGCCCGGCCGTGGTGAAGACGGCATAGCGGGCATCGGCGCTCAGGGACACGCTGCCCGCGGTGCCGTCGGGGTAGCCGTCGGGCAGCTCGACGTCGAGACGCTCGGTCTTCTTGGTCTTTCGGTCGTAGAGCCGGACATCCCGGTCCGAGGGCGCGCCCGCGGGCTTCGTGTTCATCGCGACGTAGCGGCCGTCGGCGCTCAGCGAGGCGCCGCTCACGTCACGCCCCTCGACGGCGATTCGCTCGGTCTTCCCGGTGCGCAGATCGCGTATGAAGATGTCGTTCTGTCCGTCGGTGTCACCGGCGACGATGTCGGCGGCCGCGGAGTCGAAGGCCGCGAACCGACCGTCGCGGCTGATCACGGCCGCCGCCGACCGGTCGTTGGCGGCCTTGCCGTCGGCCGTGACGCTGATGCCCTCCGTGCGGGGCACGGCGGCGCCCGGCGCCGCGAAGGCGGCGGGCAGGGTCGTGGTGGTAACCGCGGCGACGATGGCGGCGGCCGTCAGGGCGGCGCGGCGCTTGTTCCTGTGCGTGTTCCGGTACATGGTCGAATCCCCCGTGCTTTCTCGTTGTCGTACTGAGCTGCTGGGTCGTACTGAGTTGCTGGTCTGTGTCATGACACTGTGCGCAGGAAGACGTCCGACACCGCGTTGGTGTCCCCTTCCACCAGATCGGGTGACGCCGACTCGAACGCCACGACGGTGCCGTCCGCGTTGACGGAGGGGTTCCCGGCCGCGAGGTCGTTGCGGCCCCGTGGGTTCCCCGTTTCGGCTCAGTGGACGTGACGTCAGTGCGTGCGGCGTACGAAGACGTCGGCGGTGCCGTTCGTGTCGCCCGGCACCAGGTCGGCCGCCTCCGAACTGAACGCCACCGCCAGGCCCTTGGCGGCCAGCGCGCCCCGTCCGGCCTGCGCGCCCGGCGGGCCGGCCGCCGTGCTCCGTCCCGTACGCAGGTCGAGGACGCGCAGTCCGGCCGCCTCCGCGAGGAGGACGTGACGGCCGTCGTCGGTGGCCGACCTGGCCCGGCCCTCGGCCACCCGCCGCGACTCACCGGTGCGGACGTCGTGGACGTACAGGCCGCCCTGGGCGTTGAAGAGGACGCGGCGGCCGCTCGCGGTGACGCGCACCAGTTCGCCCGCACCGAGACCCGCGTCGAGCTGGGTCCGCTCCCCCGTGGTGCGGTCCTTGACGAAGAGGTCGGCCGTGTCGTCGGGGCCGTCGCCGACACCGCCGGTCTGGTACGCGACACGGCTGCCGTCGCCGCTCACCGAGGCCGCGCCCTTCCAGCCCTCCTCGGCCGGCGAGATCAGCTCGTCGGTGCCGTTGGCGGTGTCGCGTACGTAGAGGAGGCGGGAGCCCTGGTTACCGTGCCGGTTGCCGATCGTGTAGGCGACGTGCGTGCCGTCCGGGCTGATCGACGCGGCGGCGCCCAACTCGTTGGAGCCCGGCGGGTTTTCGGGCCAGAGCCGCTCCGACTCGCCGGTCGCGCGGTCGTACAGGTACGGGGCGTCGAACCGGGTGCCCGCCGTGTAGGCGATACGGCCGCCGTCGGCGCTGAGCAGGGGCGAGCCGTGCCGGTAGCCGCTGCCGAGGTCGATCCGGGTGAGTTCGCCGGTGGCCAGGTCCTTCACGCGCAGACACGGGAAGAACGGGGCGCAGCCGAAGCTCTCCGCCGTTGACGAGAACGCGACGTACCGCCCGTCGGCGCTGATCCCGGCCCCGCCGGAGGGCCCGTCGGCCTGCGCCCCGTCGCCGGCGGTGCTCACCCGCTCGGTGCGGGGTTCCCTGGGTCCGGCCTGTGCGGACTGTCCGGCCTGTGCGGCGGACACGGTCGCGCCGGTCAGCGCGACGGCAACTGCCGTGCTCAGCAATGCCCTTGGGATGAGGGACACCATCAGCGCACCGTCCACTTGAAGACGTCGTTCACGCCGTTCGTGTCGCCGGGGACGACATCAGCGTCCGCCGTGGCGTAGACGATGCCGCGCCCCTTGCCGGCGATCGCGCCCTCACCGGCGCCACCGTGGCCCACGGCGATCTCGTGGCCGGTGCGCAGGTTCCGCAGCCGCAGGTTCGACTGGCCGTCCCCGTACAGGAGTTGGCGCCCGTCGGGGCTGACGGCACTGGCGTGCCCGCCCGCGACGCGCTGGATCTCCCCGGTCCGCAGATCACGTACGTAGGCGCCGTCGGCCGAATTCATCGCCACGGTGCGGCCGTTGCCGCTGATCTGCGCGAGGGTGGACGGGGTGCCGTCGTCAACGCGGGTGAGGCTGCCCGTCGTTCGGTCACGGACCCAGACCTGGTCGGTGCCCGCGTCCTCGTAGGCGACCCGGGACCCGTCGGCGCTGATGGACGGATCGGCCATGTCACGCGTACTGTCCGGCGGCCCGTCGCTGACGACTTCGCGGGTGTCGGTGACCCGGTCGTAGACCTCCACCCGGTGCGGATCGGCCGGGTGCTGCGGGGCCAGCCCATAGGCGATGTAGCGGCCGTCGGCGCTGATCGACGGGGCGGACGAGCCCTCCTTGAAGCCGTTTCCGTCGATGCGCCTGCGCTCGCCCGTGCTCAGGTCGGTCAGGAACACGTTGACCGCGTGCGATCCCCAGCCGATGTGCGCGGCGTAGCGGCCGTCGTCGCTGACCACCGGGGCTCCCAGGGTTCCCTTGACCCGCGTGACCTCGCCGGTCTTCAGGTCGCGTACATACCCGCGGTCGCGCGGGTCCTGGCCCGGGCCCGGTGTCGTCAGGTTGGTGGCCGCGCTGCGGAAGGCCACGTACCGGCCGTTGCGCGTGATGGACGGGGCACCCGAGGCGGCGTTGCCCTCGGTCCCGTCGGCGGCGACGCTCACGCGCTCGACACGCGGCACAGGTGGCGCAGTCGGCGCGGCGTGCGCGGTGGTCGCGGGTAACGCGGTGGTGCCGAGTGCGCCTGCCAGTAAGGCACTCATGCACACACGTCTGGCCATGGACATGGTTTCCCCCAAAACCTGTCGTGCCCCCCGGCCCGGTACCGAGGGCCCACAAGGATGCAACCGCACCTCCAGGTTGTATGCAATCCGCCGGAATGCGTACAACCTGGACGGGGTCTTGCGCGTCCGAGGCGAGCGACGGCTCCGGAGCGGACGAAGAAGCCCGCCCCGGCATCTGATGCCGATCGGGGCGGGCTTCTTCGGGCGGAGCCTTCACACAGGGGCTCAGCCCAGGTTGTGCATCCAGCCGTGCCGGTCCTCGCTCACCCCGCGCTGGATGTCGAGCAGCGCCTGGCGCAGCTTCACCGTGACCTCGCCGGGCTCGCCGCCCGACTGCTGCCACTCGGTGCCGGTGCGCTTGACCGTGCCGACGGGGGTGATGACCGCCGCCGTGCCGCAGGCGAAGACCTCTGTGAGGGTGCCGTTCTCGGCGTCGCGCTGCCACTGGTCGATGGAGACGCGGCCCTCCTCGGACTGGTAGCCGAGATCGCGGGCGACCGGGAGGAGGGAGTCGCGGGTGACGCCCTCCAGGATGGAGCCGGTGAGGGTGGGGGTGATGATCTTGTCTCCGTACACGAAGTACAGGTTCATGCCGCCCAGTTCCTCGACCCACTTGTGCTCGACGGCGTCGAGGTAGCAGACCTGGTCGCAGCCCTTCGCGGCGGCCTCGGCCTGCGCGAGCAGGGACGCGGCGTAGTTGCCGCCGGTCTTCGCGTCGCCCATGCCGCCGGGGACGGCGCGCACGCGGTCCTCGGAGAGCCAGATGGAGACGGGCTTCACGCCGCCCGGGAAGTAGGCCCCGGCCGGGGAGGCGATGACCAGGAACAGGTACTCGTTCGCCGGCTTCACGCCCAGGCCGACCTCGGTCGCGATCATGAACGGGCGCAGGTAGAGCGACTCCTCGCCGCCGTGCGCCGGCACCCATGCCTTGTCCTGCTGGACCAGGGCGTCGCAGGCCTCGACGAAGGTCTCCACGGGCAGCTCCGGCATCGCGAGGCGGCGGGCGGAGGCCTGGAAGCGCTTGGCGTTCTTGTCCGGGCGGAACGTGGCCACCGAGCCGTCGGGCTGCCGGTAGGCCTTGAGGCCCTCGAAGATCTCCTGCGCGTAGTGCAGGACGTTGGTCGCCGGGTCCATGGAGAGCGGTCCGTACGGCGCGAGCTGGCCGTCGTGCCAGCCGCGGCCCTCGGTCCACTTGATCGTCACCATGTGGTCGGTGAAGTGGCGGCCGAATCCGGGATTGGCCAGGATCGCCTCGCGCTCCGCGTCGGACAGCGGCGCGGAGGAGGGCTTGAGCTCGATCGTGGGCGTCGTCATGAGTGGTGTCCTTCACCGGTTGTGTGTGACGGGCCGCGCTCACGCCCCGTACTGCCAGTGGCCAGTGTTAGGACGTCCGAGCATTCCCTCAATCCGCGGCTCCACGTTCGATTATCGCAAGCGGGGAGCCATGGCTGAAAAATGGCGTGAATGCGGCCCAGAGGATGATGGTGACACCCGGCAGGGCATAGGAAAAGCCGCCGGGTGCGGAAGCGACCCGGCGGCTTGCGAGAGCGCGGCGGGTCAGCCGGCTACTCGTACGGCGAGCGCGTCGCCGATTTCGTCGGTCGTACGGGTCGTGGTGCCGCGCTCCGCGAGGTCGGCGGAGACGGCGTCCTCGATGCGGGCGGCCTCGGCCTCGTAACCGAGGTGACGCAGCAGGAGGGCGACGGACAGGACCGTGGCGCTGGGGTCGGCCTTGCCCTGGCCCGCGATGTCCGGGGCCGAGCCGTGGACCGGCTCGAACATGGACGGGAACTCGCCGGAGGGGTTGATGTTCCCGCTCGCGGCGACGCCGATACCGCCGGAGACGGCCGCGGCGAGGTCGGTGATGATGTCGCCGAAGAGGTTGTCGGTGACGATCACGTCGAAGCGCGCGGGGTCCGTGACGAGGTAGATCGTCGCGGCGTCCACGTGGATGTAGTCCGTGGTGACGTCGGGGAACTCCTCGGCCACCTTGTTGAAGACGTTCGTCCACAGGTGGCCCGCGAAGGCCAGCACGTTGTTCTTGTGGACCAGCGTGAGCTTCTTGCGGGGGCGGGCCTGGGCGCGGGCGAAGGCGTCCCGGACGACGCGCTCGACACCGAAGGCCGTGTTCACGGAGACCTCGGTGGCGACCTCGTGCGGGGTGCCCTTGCGGATCGTGCCGCCGTTGCCGGTGTACGGGCCCTCGGTGCCCTCGCGGACCACGATGAAGTCGATCTCGGGCTGGCCGGCCAGCGGGGTGGCGACACCCGGGAGGAGCTTCGACGGACGCAGGTTGACGTGGTGGTCGAAGAGGAAGCGGAGCTTGAGCAGGAAGCCGCGCTCCAGGACGCCGGACGGGACCGACGGGTCACCGATCGCGCCGAGCAGGATCGCGTCGTGCTTCTTGAGCGCCTCGACGTCGGCGTCGGTGAGGGTCTCACCGGTCGCGTGGTAGCGCTTGGCGCCGAAGTCGAACTCCTTGGTCTCCAGCTTCACATCCTGCGGAAGGACGGCGGAGAGGACCTTCAGACCCTGGGCCACGACCTCCTGGCCGATACCGTCACCGGGAATCACTGCGAGATTGAGGCTGCGAGACATGTCGGCACCCTACTCCCCGTCCCACGGGATGACACCGGGTGTCCGCGATACGGACACGGCGGACACAGGAACAGCCGGCGCGCCTCAACCTGTCGGTTTCCGTTCACCCGTACGTATGGCGTGCGTTGGGCTGCGCTGGGAAGTTCACCGGCATGGACACTCCCGACGTCGGCATCCCGCCGCAGCTCGCCCGCCGCATGAGCATGGCGGAGCAGCACGAGTACCTGCGTACGAAGCTGTCCCGGCGCCGCGCGCTGGTGACGGCCGGCGCGTTCGCGGGCGGCGGGCTGCTGATCGGCTGTTCGGGCTCGGACGGCGAGAGCCCCGAGCGGGCGTCGACGCCGAAGTCGGGCCCGGCCACCGTCGGGGCACCCGCCACCGGCCGGTTGCCCGGTTCCGTGATCGCCCCCTTCGGCCGCCACCTCGCCTTCGGCGCCGACCCGAAGACGCAGATGCGGATCTCCTGGCAGGTGCCGTTCGCGGTGAAGAAGCCCTACGTACGGGTGGGCGCGAAGCCCTGGGACCTGACGCGCAGGGTCGAAGCCGAGGTCCGGGACCTGCACACGCCGTCCCTGTCGAAGAAGCTGCCCGCGGTCGAGCAGTACTACCTGCACGCGGCCCTCGACGGCCTCAGGCCCGGCACGACGTACTACTACGGTGTCGGCCACGAGGGCTTCGACCCCGCGTCCGCCGAGCGGCTCTCCACCGTCGGCTCGTTCCGTACGGCACCGGCCCGCCCCGAGACCTTCACCTTCACCGCCTTCGGCGACCAGGGCGTCAGCTACGACGCGCTCGCCAACGACCAGGTGATCCTGGGCCAGAACCCGTCCTTCCACCTGCACGCCGGCGACATCTGCTACGCGGACACGACCGGCCACGGCAAGGACTCCGACACGTACGACGCCCGCGTCTGGGACCTGTTCCTGGCGCAGACCGAGTCGGTCGCGAAGTCGGTGCCGTGGATGGTGACGACCGGCAACCACGACATGGAGGCCTGGTACTCGCCCGACGGCTACGGCGGCCAGGCGGCCCGCTGGTCGCTCCCCGACAACGGCTTCGACGCGAAGCGGTCGCCGGGCGTCTACTCCTTCACGTACGGCAACGTCGGCGTCGTCGCGCTGGACGCCAACGACGTCTCGTACGAGATTCCCGCCAACAAGGGCTATTCGAACGGGAAGCAGACGAAGTGGCTGGACAGGCGGCTGGGCGAGCTGCGGGCGGACGGGTCGGTCGATTTCGTCGTGGTCTTCTACCACCACTGCACGTACTCGACGTCGACGCACGCCTCCGACGGTGGCGTACGCGACGCCTGGCTGCCCCTGTTCACCAAGCACCAGGTGGACCTGGTGATCAACGGGCACAACCACGTGTACGAGCGGACGGACGCCATCAAGGGCGGCGAGGTGGGCAGGCCGGTGCCGATCGGCGGATCGACGGATCCACGGCGCGACGGGATCGTGTACGTCACGGCCGGCGGCGCGGGCAAGGACCTGTACGGCTTCCCGGACGGGGTGAAGGACAGCTACGAAGGAAAGGTCGTCGACCGCGAAACCGTCGACACCTTCCACTGGACGAAGTCCCGGGACGAGAACAAGGACACCGTCGAGTGGTCGCGCGTGCGGTACACCGGCTTCTCCTTCCTCGCGGTGGAGGCGGAGACGGGCGCGGCGGCGAAGCTCAAGGTGTCGGCGCTCGCGCAGAACGGCGAGCGCATCGACTACTTCGAGGTGCGGCGCGGCGCGTGAGCCCCGCGCCGCACCCCGAACGGGCGCGGCTCCCGGCTTGTGTGGGTCGAGCGGGCTTGTGTGGGTCGAGCTGTGGTCCGGCTGGGCGGGCGTCAGTGGCCCGTCGCGCCGCCGTTGTCCCTGCGGTCGAGGGCGCGCTGGAGCGCGGCGGCGGCGTTCTTGCGGTCGGACTCGCTCGTACGGGAGACGTGACGGACTCGGCGGACGGTCGTCTCGGCCATGATGAATCGACTCCTTGCCTCCGGCAGCGGCCGCCGGAAGTGCGATGAGGGATTACGAGACGCCGGGTGGGGCGGTGGGAGCGGTGCCGCAGGGGTTGCCTGCCTCGGGCTCCGGCTCACGACCGCCATTCGCTTGGTCGAGCGAGACGTTCGGCTCCTACAAAGCTAAGTGAGGACCGGGCGTCTGTCTCCACAATTACTCGGACTTCCTACTATCTGAGACGGCGGATTGGGTCACACTGCTCCGACCTGCGCCTTCTTCATCTTCGAGGCCTGGGGGTACCGCGCTCGCAGGTCCCTCCAGTAATCGCGGTGCGGACCGGTGCGCAAGCCCGGCCGCGGGAGCACGATGGGGAGCGCAGCGAACGGAGGTACAGACGATGACCACCGCACTCCCTCGTACGCGCGTGATCACCCAGCACCGTTTCGGCGGACCCGAGGTCCTGGAGATCGAGGAGCGGGAGCGGCCCGGCCCCGGCCCCGGGGAACTCCTGGTCCGGGTGCGGGCCGCGGGCGTCAACGCCGTTGACCGGCTGGTGCGTTCGGGTGTGGCGCCACTCCTCGGGGATCCGCCGTTCACGCTCGGCCGGGACGTCTCCGGCACGGTCGAGGCGGTGGGAGAGGGCGCCACGGGGTTCCGCCCCGGTGACGAGGTCTTCGGCAAGGTCACGGCCGGCGGTTATGCCGAACACGTCACCGCCCCGGCCGGCCAGTTCGCCGTCAAGCCGACGGCCCTCGACCACGTCCACGCGGCCGCCGCGCCCACGGCGACGCTCACCGCCTGGCAGGCCCTGATCGACCTCGCCCACGTCGGCCCGGGCACCCGGGTGCTGGTGCACGCGGCGGCGGGCGGCGTCGGCCACGCGGCGGTGCAGCTCGCCAAGGCGGAGGGCGCGTACGTCGTGGGGACGGCCCGCGCCGAGAGGCACGACTTCCTCCGCGACCTGGGCGTGGACGAACCGGTCGACTACACGGTCACGGACTTCGCCACGACCGTGCACGACATCGACGTCGCCCTCGACCTGATCGGCGGCGACTACGGCCCGCGCACCCTCAACACCCTGCGCCCGGGCGGCCTGTTGGTGTCCGCCCTGCCCGGCGATCTGGGCCTGTCCCCCGAGGACGTCGAGGCACGCGGGATGTGTTTCGCGGTCGTGCGGGTCGAACCGGACGGCATCCGACTGGGGAAGATCGCCTCCCTGCTGGCGGACGGCCGGGTCCACATCCACGTGGACGCGGTCCTGCCGTTCACGGAGGCGGCCAAGGCCCACGAACTCGGCGAGTCCGGGCACACCATGGGCAAGATCGTCCTCACGTTCCCGGAGTAGCCCGAGGCGGATTCCCGCACTCCCCGCTCCACGCCCGCCCCACCCTCTCTCATCCCTCTTGATCCACCCCCTCTTACTGAACAGCTCATCAGCAATCCGATGTCTGATGCTGTCAGATTCCTTGACACGCCCCAACGCCCCCTCCACGCTCACATTCATCGACCAGTCATCGGATGACTGCGACAGGAGGGGTTCCATATGGCGGTCCAACCCCGGACCCGCACCATCGCTTTGACGCTCTGTTCCGCACTGCTCGCCACCGCCGCGGCGGCACTTCCGGCCCGTGCCGAAGCCCCCGCGGCCGCCGCCTCCTGGGAGGTGCGCGGCCCGCACGGCTCCCCCACGGCCGTGGTCGCGCTCGACGCGGCCGAAGGGCGGCCGACCCTGACGGTGAGACGCGCGGGGCGCACGGTCATCGAACCGTCCCCCGTCGGCCTGGTCACCGAACAGGCCGACTTCACCAAGGACCTGACCCTCACCGGCCGCTCCGAGCGCACGGTCACCGAGCGGTACACCGTCCCAACGGGCAAGTCGCACAAGCGGGTTGCCAGGATGACCGAGTCCCGCTTCCGCTTCCGCACGGCCGACGGCGCGCGCCTCGACCTGCTGACCCGGGTCGCCCCGGACGGCGTCGCCTACCGCTACGTCCTGCCCGACGACCACGGCGACGTCGTCCGCGAGGCCTCCGCCTTCGCCCTCCCCGGCACCGCCGAAGCCGTACTCGGCCGCTACCGCGCGGACAACGAACTCCCCTTCATCCGCTACCAGTCGGCGGCCGCGGCCCCGGCGGGCACGTACATGATGCAGTCGCTCTTCAAGACCGACGGCGGTTACGCCCTGATCGCCGAGTCGGACCTGAACGGCGGCTACTCCGGCGCCCACCTCACCCACACCGCGAACTCCTCGACGTACGGCGTGAGTCTGTGGAACGACGAGCCGGTCCAGGTGTCGGGCGCGCTCACCACTCCCTGGCGCGCGGTGATCACCGGCGACCTGGCGACCGTCACCGAGTCGACGTTCACCGACGACCTCGCTCCCAAGTCCCGTGTCCGCGACACATCTTGGATCAAGCCGGGCGCCGCGCTGTGGACCTGGCTCGCGGGCGGCAAGGAGGCCGGGCAGAGTCTGGCGGCGCAGAAGAAGTACGTCGACTACGCGGCCGAGCGGAACTGGCCGTACGAAGTCGTCGACGCCGGCTGGTACTTCAAGCCGGGTGAGTGGGAGGTCATCGACCCCGACTGGCAGACGAACAGCTGGATGCCCGAGCTGGTGCGCTACGGCGAGGAGCGCGGCGTGGGCATCCACGTCTGGCTCCACTACACCCTGCTCACCGACCCCGTCGAACGCGAGAAGTGGCTGTCCACGCTGGAACGTTGGGGCGTCAAGGGCGTGAAGATCGACTTCATGGACTCGGAGTCCCAGGAGCGGATGCGCTGGTACGACGACGTCCTGGAGTCCACCGCCGAGCACCACCTGATGGTCAACTTCCACGGCTCCACGATCCCCAAGGGCATCCAGCGCACCTGGCCGCAGGTCATGACCCTGGAGGGCGTCGGCGGCGAGGAGAAGCGCAACAACACCCCCGAGCAGCTGGCCGCACTCCCCTTCACTCGCAACGTCATCGGCTCCATGGACTTCACCCCGGGTGCCTTCCACCGCCCGTTCCGCCCCAACGTCGGTTCCGACGCGGGCGAGTTGGGCCTGACCGTCCTCTACGAGTCCGGCGTCCAGAACCTGGCCGGCACCCCGGAGTCGTACGACGCCCGTCCTGAGGCCCGCCGCTTCCTGGAGCAACTGCCCACCGGCTGGGAGGAGACCAGGTTGCTGACCGGCGACCCGGGCCGCTCGGCCGTACTCGCCCGCCGCGCCGCCGACGGCCGCTGGTTCATCGGCGGTACGTTCGCCGGGGCGGCCCGGGCCGCGGACGTACCCATGCGCCTCGGTGCGGGCAAGTGGCTGGTGGAGACCGTGACCGACGGCCCGTCGGGGCTGGTCCGCGAGCCGCACGTCGTCCGCGGCGGCGACACGCTCACCGTCCCGGTCGTGGCGGACGGCGGCTTCGCGGCCCTCGCCTGCCGCTGGTACGAGGGCCGGACGAGCTGCGACCGCTGAGCCTCCCGGCTTGGAAATCCCTGCTCGCGAATGAGTCCGCCCCCGCTCCGAAGTCCCGGAGCGGGGGCGGCTGTTCGGCCCAGGAGCAGCCGGGAGATCAGCCCATGTGCGGGTACGGGTAGTCGGTCGGTGCGACCAGGGTCTCCTTGATGGCGCGGGTCAGGGTCCAGCGCTGGAGGTTCTGGGGAGCGCCCGCCTTGTCGTTCGTACCCGACGCGCGGCCGCCGCCGAAGGGCTGCTGGCCGACGACGGCGCCGGTGGACTTGTCGTTGATGTAGAAGTTGCCCGCGGCGTAGCGGAGCTTCTCCATCGTGTACGCGGCGGCGGCTCGGTCGCCCGAGATGACCGAGCCGGTGAGCGCGTAGTCCGTGGCCGACTCCATCTGGGTCAGCATGTCGTCGTACTTCTCGTCGTCGTAGACGTGCACGGCGAGGAACGGGCCGAAGTACTCCGTGGTGAAGACCTCGTTGGCCGGGTCGGAGCACTCGACGACGGTCGGCCGGACGAAGTAGCCGACGGAGTCGTCGTACGAGCCGCCCGCGACGATCGTGCAGGACGGGTCGGACTTCGCCCGGTCGATCGCCGCCTTGTTCTTGGCGAACGCCCGCTCGTCGATGACGGCGCCGATGAAGTTCGACAGGTCGGTGACGTCACCCATCGTGATGCCGTCGACCTCGGCCGCGAACTCCTCCTTGAAACCGGAGTTCCAGATGGAGGCCGGGACGTACGCGCGGGAGGTGGCCGAGCACTTCTGGCCCTGGTACTCGAAGGAACCCCGGGTGAGGGCCGTCTTCAGGACCGCGCGGTCGGCGCTCGGGTGCGCGACGACGAAGTCCTTGCCGCCGGTCTCGCCGACGATGCGCGGGTACGAGCGGTACTTCTCGATGTTGTTGCCGACCGTCTTCCACAGGTACTGGAAGGTCTTCGTCGAGCCGGTGAAGTGGATGCCCGCCAGGTCCCGGTGCTCCAGGGCGACCTTGGAGACCTCGATGCCGTCACCGGTGACGAGGTTGATGACGCCCTTGGGCAGACCGGCCTCCTCCAGGAGCCGCATGAGCAGCACGGCGGCGTGGGTCTGGGTCGGGGACGGCTTCCACACGACGACGTTGCCCATGAGGGCGGGGGCCGTCGGCAGGTTGCCCGCGATCGCCGAGAAGTTGAACGGCGTGATCGCGTAGACGAAGCCTTCGAGCGGGCGGTGGTCGAGGCGGTTCCAGACGCCGGTCGAGTTGGCCGGCGGCTGCTCGGCGAGCAGGTCACGGGCGTACTTGACGTTGAAGCGCCAGAAGTCGATCAGCTCGCAGGGACAGTCGATCTCGGCCTGCTGGGCGGTCTTGGACTGGCCGAGCATGGTGGAGGCGGCCAGCGTCTCGCGCCATGTCGTGGACAGCAGCTCGGCGGCGCGCAGGATGATCGCGGCACGGTCGTCGAAGGACATCGCACGCCAGGCGGGCGCGGCGGCGAGGGCCGCGTCGACCGCGTCCTGGGCGTCCTGCTGGGTGGCGTTCGCGTATGTGCCGAGGCGGGCCTTGTGGTTGTGCGGCTGCACGACGTCGAAGCGCTCGCCGCCGCCCATCCGCCGCTCGCCGCCGATGGTGCACGGCAGGTCGATCGGGTTCTCGGCCAGCTCGCTGAGCTTGGCTTCGAGGCGGGCGCGCTCGGGAGAGCCGGGGGCGTAGCCGTGCACCGGCTCGTTGACGGGGGTGGGGACCTGGGTCACGGCGTCCATGAGCTACCTCTTCCGAGTGAATGCCTGGCTTCGGCCCGCGGGAGCCGAAGTCGTGTACGTATGTTTGGCGGCGGTCAGGGCTTGACCGTCATGAGCTCGCTGCGGCGTGCGAATGAGAAGCCCCCACGGGGGCGGAGTCACGGGTTCCGTAACTCCTTTTCGGAGCCGGGTCGGCTCAGCCGACCGATGGGCGGTAGCTGCCGTCACCAGGATGCACCCGGGTGCCGACAGCTACCGCTCGCCTTCAAGGTCAGCCCTTGGTAAGCGTCGAGCGGGCGAAAAACAGCAGGTTTGCCGGCTTCTCCGCGAGCCTGCGCATGAAATAGCCGTACCAGTCGGTGCCGTACGCGGTGTAGACCCGCATGCGGTGGCCCTCGGCGGCGAGCCGGAGGTGTTCGTCGCCGCGGATGCCGTACAGCATCTGGAACTCGTACTCGTCCAGTTTGCGCCCGGCGCGGCGGGCGAGCTCCTGGGTGATGGCGATGATCCGCGGGTCGTGGGACCCGATCATCGGGTAGCCCGCGCCCTCCATCAGGATCCTCAGGATGCGGACGTACGCCTTGTCGGTCTCGGCCTTGTCCTGGTACGCGACGGAGGCGGGCTCCTCGTAGGCGCCCTTCACGAGCCGTACGCGGCTGCCGGCCGCGGCGAGGCGGCGGGCGTCGGCCTCGGTGCGGAACAGGTAGGCCTGGATCACACAGCCCGTCTGCGGGAAGTCCTTCCGCAGCTCCTCGTGGATGGCGAACATCGAGTCGAGGGTGGTGTGGTCCTCGGCGTCCAGGGTGACCGTCGTGCCGATGGCGGCGGCCGCCTCGACGACCGGGCGGACGTTGGCGAGCGCCAGTTCATGCCCGTCAGGGAGGGCTTGGCCGAACATCGACAGCTTGACGGACATCTCGGCCCGCTCGCCCAGGCCGAGGCCTTCGAGGTGCTCGACCAGCTCCAGGTACGCGTCCCGCGCGGCGGCGGCCTGCTCGGGCGTGGTGATGTCCTCGCCGACCACGTCGAGGGTGACGTCGAGACCCTTGTCCGTCAGGTCCTCGATGACCGGGACTACCTCCTCGACCGACTCCCCGGCGATGAAGCGGTCGACGACCGACTTGGTCACCGGAGCCGCTGAGACCAGACGGCGCATTCTGTCGCTGCGCGACGCGGCGAGAATCACGGGACCCAGCACAGGGCACCTCCAGAAAAGACCGGTCGAGGGCAGGAGTACCCGTGAAACGTAAGGACCCCTCTGATCGTCTGCCATCGACAGCTGTCACGCATCCGTGCCCTGGATCTCAGACATCTGTATGAAGGGCGGGGAAAATCCGGGATAATAGCCGCGTGACGCAGGCGAAAAACGACCACCAGGGACGCGACTACCAGGAACTGGTCGACGAGATCTCGGAGCTCCTCGACGCCCCCGCGACGCTGGAGAACCGCGACTTCGAGCTGATCGCCTTCGGCGCGTACGACAGCGACAGCGAGATCGACGAGTCCGCCCTCGACCCGGTCAGGACCCGCTCGATCCTCACGCGCCGCTCCACCTCCGCGGTCCGCACCTGGTTCGAGGGCTTCGGCATCGCCCGCGCCACCGGCCCGGTCCGTATCCCGCGGACGCCGGAGGCCGGTGTCTACCGGGGCCGGATCTGCCTACCCGTACGCCATCGGGGGGTCGTCCTCGGATACGTGTGGCTGCTCGACGACGACCCGGGCCCCACCGAGCGGCAGCTGGCCGCGGCCATGGAGGTGGCCCCGCGCATCGGCGCCCTCCTCGCGGACGAGGCGCAGGCCGGCGCGGACCTGACCCGCGAACTGCGCGCCGTCCTGACCGCCGAGCGCGGCTGGCAGCGGGACATGGCGGTGGCGGAACTCCGGACGGCCCTCGGCCCCCGCGGCGACGGCCTCCACACGATCGTCTGCCTGGCCCCCTGGCCCTCGGCGGACCCCGACGACGCGCCCTCGGTCCGTACGATCCCGAGCGCCACCGCCCTGTGCACGGTCCCGTGGGGCACCACCGACCAGAGCCTGGCGCTGCTGGTCCGGCTGCGCGCACCGGAGGTCCTGACCCCCGCGACGACGGCGGCCGCACGCCTCCTGAAGGAGGCCGAGGGCGTACGGGCCCCGGGCTCGCCCCGGGCCCCGGCCGACACCCCCGTCCGCGCCCCCGCCGCCGGAATCGCCGGCCCCCGCACCGGCCTCGCCGACCTCGGCGCCGCCTGGCGGGAGGCCTCGGCCGCGGCACGCGCCGCGCTGGCCGAACCCCGGCTGGGCCCGGTCGCCCACTGGTCGTCCGTCGGCCCGTTCCGCCTCCTGACGGCGCTCCCCCCGGACGCCGCCCACGACCCCGTCGTACGTCCCCTCCTGGCCGCCGCCCACCGCGAACTCGCCCGCACCGCCGAGGTGTTCCTCGACTGCGCCGGCCAGGCGGGCCGCACGGCGGCGGAACTCGGCATCCACCGCCAGACCCTCTACTACCGCCTGTCCCGCGTCGAAAAGCTCACCGGCCTGGACCTGGACGACGGCGAGGACCGCCTGCTGCTGCACATGACACTGAAGGCGCATCGGCTCTGAGAGGGTGTAGGGCCCGCAGATTCGTGAGCATTTCTACGTGATCACGAGCACTGTCCGAGCATTTCCGGGGATCATGAGCACTGGTCACGGTCGGTAGCTGTCGGTTATCGGGCCGGTCCGGACTGTTTCCAGAGCGGCCGTGTTCAGTCGGCCATCCGCAGCAGCAGTTTGCCCGTCGAGGTGCGCCCGCCCATCAACCTGTGGGCCGCGGACGCTTCCGACAGCGGGAACTCCGCGGTAACAGGAAGTTCCACGGTGCCGTCGGTGACCGTGCGGAAGGCACGCTCGGTGAGCGATCGCAGTGCCTCGGGCGCCGACCGCGCGAGAGCCAGGATGGAGAAGCCCGCGACCGAACGGCCCTCCACATAGAGCTCGGGCTGCCCAACCCGCCACGGCTCTGCCCCACTCGCGTTGCCGAAGGACACCAGGCGCCCGAAGACGGCCAGCGTGTCGAGGCTTCGGCGAAGGGTGTCGCCGCCCACTGGGTCGAGCACCAGGTCGACCCCCCTGCCGCCGGTGGCGCGGCGGACCTCGCTGGGGAAAGAGTCCGTGGTGAACACCTCGTCGTAGCCGTACTTGAGGGCGTACCCGGCCTTGGCCGCAGCGGAGACCACGCCGTACACCGCGCCGGCGCCCGCCGCCCGGGCCAACTGACCGGCCACCGTGCCGATACCGCCCGCAGCGCCGTGCACCAACACGCTCTCTCCGGCGCGCAGCCGCCCCACCTCGTGGAGTAGGGCGTGCGCGGTCGGCAGCACGGTGGGGAGCGTCGCCGCGGTCCGCAGGTCCACGCCCCGGGGGAGCGGGAAGACGGTGGCGGCCTCGGCGACCACCACCTCCGCGTAGGCGCCGCCGTTGGTGAGCGCGGCGACTGCCTGCCCAGGGCGCAGTCCCTCCACGTCGTGGCCGACGGCCCGGATCCGTCCGGAGACTTCCAGGCCGGGGACGAAGGGCAGCGATTCCACTCGGTATCCCTCGGCGCGCGCCTTGAGGTCCGCGAAGTTCACGCCCGCATAGGCGGCGTCGATGGTGACCTGGCCCGGCTCCGGCTCGGGGATGTCGGCCCGTACGACCTTCAGTACTTCGGGACCGCCGTACTCCTGGAACTCGACCGCACGCATGACAGCACGCCCCCTTCAGAGACTGTTCAATGGAAAGCGAACACTCGGAGTGTATGATCGACATCGAACATTCGGCAAGGGGACGGAACGGCGTACACGAGGAGAGCGGCATGCCGGACCAGGCGGCGGGCGGCGGCGGACACCGCGCAGCACCCGTGCACACGGATCCCGACGAGGTTCCTCTTCTGACCGCGCTGTCCGCGCTCGCGGATCCCGTACGCATCCAGCTGATCCGCGACTTGGCGGGCTCCGCCGAATGGACGCGCAGCTGTGGCAGCTTCGACGTGCCGGTCGGCAAGGCGGCGCTCAGCCACCACTTCGCGGTGTTGCGCGGCGCGGGCCTGGTCGAACAGCGCGATCAGGGGCCCAAGCGGGTCAACCGACTGCGCCGCGAGGAGTTCGAGACGCGCTTCCCCGGGCTGCTCGACCTGCTCCTGCGCGCCGACAACGCCGATTAAATAGTTGGCCTGTACACCAGCCCTGGGTAGTCACAGAGCGCACACAACTGCGCCGGTCGTTCCACCGCCCGTAACCACCGATTGCTCAACGACCACCGACACAGCCAGTGCTCACGGAATCGCGGACCCTACAGAGGGCCCGGGTTCCGCGACCGCGATACATTAAGTCATTATATAAATCTGCGATACATTCCAAGGGTGACCGATTCTCCGCACGCCGGCGCAGAAGGCGACTTGGACGTCGATGCCCTCACCGAGGCGATCGAGAACTTCAATCGCTTCTACATCCGGCTCCCCACGCTGCAGAAGCTGTCGTTCACGACGCTGTCGGTGCTGGACACGCTGGCCGTGGGCGGTCCGGCGCGGCTGACCGACCTCGCCAAGAACGAGCAGATCAGCCAGCCGGGGCTCACCCAGTTGGTCACCCGGCTCGAACGCGACGGACTCGTGGAACGCCGCCCCGACCCGACGGACGGCCGCGCCGTCCTCATCCACATCACCGAGGACGGCCGGCAGATCGGCCGGGCCCGCCACGACGACCGGGCCCGTCACCTGCTCCCGCTGCTCGCCCAGCTGACGCCCGAGGAACGACAAGCGATCGCCGGGGCCCTCCCCGCCCTCTCCCGCCTCGCGGAAATCGGGACCCGGTCCCGGCGGTAGCGGTACGTCGCTCATCGAGGATCACCCGATCCACCGCTTGGCCCGGGACACGTAGGCCTGGAACACACTGCCGCACATGGTGTACTGCCGGGCATGCCGCTGCTGATGCTCGACCTCGACAACACCCTGGTCGACCGCGATGCCGCCTTCCGGGACGAGTTGGCGGCGTTCCTGGCCGAGCACGCGCTGCCGGGCCGCGACATCGAGTGGCTGATGTCCGTCGACGCCGGTGGCTACACGCCGAGGCAGGAGATGGCCCGGGCCATGGCCGACCGTTACGGGCCCGCGCTTCCCGAGAGCACCGTCCGGGCCCTCCTCGCCCGGGGGGCCGCCGAGCGCGTCGTGCTGCCCGGGGCCACCCGCGACGCGCTCGGCAGGGCGGTCGCCGGTGGCTGGACGTGCGTGATCGTCAGCAACGGCCGGGTCGCACAGCAGGAAGCGAAGATCCGGAACACCCGGCTCGACAGGATCGTCCACGGCTGGGTGATCTCCGAGGCGATCGGCTGCAAGAAGCCCGCACCGGAGATCTTCCACGCGGCGGCGGCAGCCGTCGGAGCCTCCCTCTCCGACACCGGAGATGTCTGGGTGATCGGCGACTCGCCGCACGCCGACATCGCCGGTGCGGTGGGCCTCGGTGCTCGGAGTGTGTGGGTGTCGGGCGGCCGGCCGTGGACCGAGGCGGCGTACCGGCCCACCCATGTCGCCGCCGACGCCGCGTCCGCGGTCGACCACGTCATCGGCGTCGCGGGGTAACGGCACCGGACGCCGCCGGCACCGGACGCACCACCGGCACAGCGGGTCACAGGCCCGAGCCTGCCGATCGCCGAGGTCCATCGACCGCCGACCCGCCGCGGCCTGTACCACCGGTCTCCTTCGCCGGTCACGTCCTTGCGACTTTGTCGCTCATTGGTGAGTTCGCGCCGTGGCTCCGGTGTGGACGACGGCAGGCTTCTGAGGGCGGCTGCGCTGAGCGTTGGCCGATCGACCAGGGAGGACTGTCGCGTTGACGCGAGAGACAGGGCGCCGAGGGGCGCTCGACGAGCGTGCGGTGTTGGTGGTGGCGGGGCTGGCGGACGTGGCGGTGAGCAGTCTCGGTTCGGTGATCGGCGCCGCGCGCGGGCTGCTCCGGCGCTCGGACGCGGCGGAGCTGGCCGGTGATGTCGAGGAGGATCTGGCGGCGCGGGGCCGCCTGGTGCTGGACCGGCACACCGGCCCGCCCCCGGCCCATCTGGAGCTGCTCGCCCGGCATGTGACGGCCCGGCAGGCCGCTGCCCGCGATGCCTGACCGGACGATGCCTGGCCGGACTATGACCGACCGTTCGATGACCGACCGGTCCAGGTCCGACCGGCCCGGGCCCGACCGGTCCAGGTCCGACCGCTACGAGCCCGACGTCTTCAAGGCCCGTATCGACCGGGAGCTGGAGCGGTTCGTGAGCCGGGAGGCGGATCAACTGCTCGGCATCGACGCGGACTTGGGGCCGGTCGCCGGGCAACTGCGGGTCGCGGTGGCCCACGGCAAACGGCTGCGCGCGGCGTTCTGCTACTGGGGCTGGCGCGCGGCCGGCCAGCCGGACAGTGACGCGCTGGTACGGGCCGCGGCCGCCATGGAACTCGTACACGCCGCCGCGGTCGTCCACGACGACATCATCGACGACAGCCCGACCCGGCACGGCCTGCCCACGGCGCACGTCGCGCTGGTCGGCGCGCGGCCGGGCGGACCGCGCTCCAAGTCGGTCGCCAGGGCCCTGGCCATGCTGGTCGGAGACCTGTTGATGTCGCTGGCCGGGCAGCTGTTCGTCACCAGCGGCCTGCCCGCGGCCTATCTGACGCGGGCCCGCCCCCTCTGGGCGGACCTGGCCCGGGAACTGATCGCCGGGGAGTGCCTGGAGCTCCTGCACACCGGCGCCGCCCCGGACACGGGCGCCTCGCTGAAGGTGATCCGGTACAAGACCGCCAAGTACACCGTCGAGCAGCCGCTGCTGATCGGCGGTGCCCTGGCCGGCGCGGGCCCGCGGCTGCGCGAGGCGTTCTCCGCCTACGGACTGCCCCTGGGCGAGGCGTTCCAGCTCCGCGACGACCTGCTCGGGCTCTTCGGCGACCCCGCTCGTACGGGCAAGGCCAACCTGGACGACATCCGCACCCGCAGACCGACCGTCCTCCTCGCGGAGACCTGGCAGGCCGCCGGCCCGGCCGAACGCGAGCAGCTGCGCCGCCTGCTGGGCCGACGCGGCACAGGCGCCCAGGACCTGGACGGCGTACGCGACCTGATGAGCCGGCTGGGAGCACCCGCCCGCGTCGAGAACATGATCGACGCCCGGGTCGAGGAAGCCGCCCACGCCCTGGACGACATCACCCTGCCCGCACACGCGGCCCGGGCACTGGCCGAACTGGCCCGCACCGCCGCGGTCCGTCGGCACTGACGCACCGCCCGCCCTACGTCAGTAGCCCCAGCCCCAGCCCCAGAAGGAACCCGTGATGACCTACACCCCGGCGTCGATGGACGCGCTGCGCCAGTCCGGCGACGAGCTCGCCGACGCGACCGTCGCCACGCTGTTCGAGCGTGGCGAGATGGGCAAGTTCAACGCCCTGATGCGTTACGTGTCCACCGCGGGCGCACCCCTGCCCGACGGGCTGCCGGACGTCGCCCGGGAGTACCTGGAGGCGACCGCGGCCCCGCCGGCCTGGGTGGACTGGGGCGAGATGGAGAAGGCCAGGCTCTTCTTCATCGACAACAACGTGCACATCTCCACCGCCCTCTCCTTCGCCTCCATGCCGGGCTGCTACGTCATCCCGCACGTCGCACGGCTGCTGTCGGCCACGCACTCGCTCAAGTACCCGTCCAAACGGATGGCGGAGACCGGCCAGTTCACCGTCTACCTCATGCAGCCGGGCGCCTTCGAGGCCGGCAGCCGCTTCATCCCGGCCGCCCAGAAGGTCCGCCTGCTGCACGCCTCCATCCGCCACCACCTCGCCCGGGACGGCCACTGGGACGTCGAGGGCCTCGGCACGCCGATCTGCCAGGAGGACATGATCGGCGGGCAGATGCTGTTCTCCCTGCTCGTCCTGGACTCCCTGCACCGCCTCAACATCCACATGAGCGTGGACGGCGCCGAGGCGTACTACTACGCCTGGCGCGTCGTCGGCGCCATGCTCGGCGTCGACCAGGAGCACGCGCCCCGGGACCTGGAATCCGCCCGCCGGTTCTTCGACCTCTACATGACCCGCCACATGGGCCCGTCGGAGGAGGGCGCCCACCTCACCCGGCAGCTGATCGACCTGTACGAGGAGGTCGTCCCCGGGACCTTCTTCGACCCGGTCGTCTCCTCCCTCATCCGCTACCTGATCGGCGACACCTGCGCCGACTGGCTGGACGTGCCGCGCACCGCCTGGGACACCGTCGTCAAGACCGTGCCCGCCCTGCTCGGCGTCCTGGAGAGCATCGAGGACAGCTCACCGCTCGGCGCCTGGGCCCTGGACCGGCTCGGCCACCTCACCACGGTCCTCGAACTGTCCTCGCTCACCCGCGGCCGCGTCATGCACTACACCATCCCCGAGCAGCTCAAGAAGGACTACGGCGTCTCCACCGCCGTGCCGCGCACCCGGCGCTGGACCCCGCCCGCCGCCACTGTCGGCTCCTCCTGACCCCCATCGGGCGGGGGTCGAAATCCGGACGCCATTACTGAAAACGATTGTCATCATGCTACGGTCAGCGCACATCCCCAATTGACCACCCCTTTACCCGGAGTGCTCCGTGCGCCAGTCCGCTCGCCTTCTCCCCCTCTCCGCGGTCACCGCGGCCTCCACCCTGCTGCTCACCGGCTGCTTCTCGGAATCCGCCTCGGACGGCTCCGCGGACGGCGACGGCAAGCGCATACGCGTCGCGATGATGCAGCCGCCGCGCTCCGGGCTCTCCCCGCTCACCGACGACGCGTTCAAGCTGTCGCGCTGGTCGACCGCCGAGACGCTGGTGACCCTCGACGCCGAGGGCGACGCCGAGCCCGCCCTCGCCACCAAGTGGCAGCAGAGCGGCAAGACGTGGACCTTCGAGATACGCGACGGCGTCACCTTCCACGACGGCACGAAGCTCACCGCCGAGGCCGTCGTACAGTCGCTCGGCACGGCCGCCGCCGCCTCCCCCAAGCCGCGCATCCTCGACGGCGTGGACCTGACGGTGAAGGCCGAGGGCAACGCGGTCGCCGTCACCACCGCCACCGAGGACCCGCTGGTCCCGCAGCGGCTGAGCTCGCCGCAGCTGTCGATCCTCGCGGCGAAGGCGTACAAGGGGAAGACGGTCAGCCCGGTCGGCGCCGGCACCGGCCCCTTCGAGCTGACGAAGGTGAACGGCACCTCGTCGGCGACCCTCGACCGCTACGACGACTACTGGGGCGAGAAGGCCAAGTCCCCCGGCATCGACGCGAAGTACGTGCCGGACGGCACCGCACGCGCCGCCGCCCTGCGCAGCGGAGAGGCCGACGTCGTCGAGTCGATTCCGGTGTCGCAGGCCGCGCTGCTCGACCAGGACCTGGTCACCGAGGTGCCGATGCCGCGCACCAACACCTTCTACCTGAACACCGAGAGCGGACCCTTCAAGGACGCCTCGCTGCGGGCCGCCGCCCGTGAGGCCATCGACGCCGAGTCGATCGTGAAGGGCGTGTACGAGGGCCGCGCGGACGTCGCCAAGGGGCTTCTCGGACCCGCGCTCCCGTGGGCCGCGGACCTCCGTACGCCGGTCAAGCGCGCCAAGGCCGGTGACCCGGACGGCACCAGCATCACCATCGGTACGTTCACCGACCGCGCCGAACTCCCCGAGGTGGCCCAGACGCTGCAACAGCAGCTCCAGAAGGCCGGGTTCAAGGTGAAGCTGGACATCCGCGAGTACGCCAACATCGAAGCCGACGCGCTGGCCGGCAAGTTCGACGCGTTCATCCTGTCCCGGGCGACCATCCTCGACTCCGGTGACCCGGCCGCCTACCTCTACAGCGACTTCGGCTCCAAGGGTTCCTTCAACATCTCGCAGCTGAACGACAAGAAGGCGGACGCCGCCCTGGTCAAGGCCTCCGAGACGACGGCCGGTGAGCCGCGCCGCAAGGCCGTCATCGAGGCGGAGGCCGCTGTGCTGGCCACCGACGCCGCGATACCGATGCTGCACGAGCGCGTGATCCAGGGCGACGCGGCCGGTGTCATGGACGTCGCACACGACCCGCGCGAGCGCACCCTGATCACCGCGGACACCTACGTCAAGTGATCGCCGCCAAACGCCTGTTGGCTCCTTTGCTGACCCCTGGCAGCCGGACCGCTCTCACGCGGCTCGGCTGCCTCGCCGTGGTCCTCGCCACCGTCGGACTGCTCCCCTGGCTCTCCGGCCGCGACCCCGCGCTCACGGTCCTGCGCGCCCGCTCGGCCGAACAGGAGGGCACGCCGGAGGCACTGGCCGCGATCCGCGCCGACCTCGGCCTCGACGCGGGTCCCCTTTCCTTGCTGGGGAGTTGGGCCTCGGGCCTGCTGCGCGGCGACTTCGGCACGTCCTGGGTGTCGGGCACCGACGTCCTGCCGTCGGTCGTCGCCGGGCTCCAGGTGTCGCTCGCCCTGATGGGCGCGGCGCTCGGAGTCGCCCTGCTGGTGACGTGTCTGCTCGTCGCTCCCGTTCTCGTACGGGGCCGGGGGTCGGCCGGCGCGTTCGGCGCGATGCTCGCCGCGCTGCCCGAATTCCTGCTGGCCACGGTCGCGTTGCTGGTGTGCGGGGTATGGCTCGGCTGGCTGCCGACCTCCGGCTGGCAGGGGCCGCAGTACATGGTGCTGCCGGCGCTCGCGCTCGGCATCCCCGGCGGCGGACTGCTCGGCCGCCTGGTCGCCGACGCGCTGCCCGCCGTCCTCGACGAGCGGTGGGTGGAGCTGTGGCGCGGCGCGGGAGTCAGCGGCGCGAGGATCTCCGCGGCCGCCATGCGGCGCGTACTCCCGCCCCTGGTACCGCAGTTCGGCATGGTCGCCGTCGGCCTGACCGGCGGGGCGGTCGCCGTGGAGGTGGTGTTCGCGGTGCCGGGCATCGGACGTACGGCGCTGGGCGCGGCCAAGTCGCAGGACCTGCCGCTGCTCCAGGGTTCCGTCCTGGCGCTGCTCGCGCTGGGCCTCGTCATGGGCGCGCTGGCGGCCGTCGTACGACGCCGGCTGCTGGGCCCCGCCCTGCGGGACGCGGGTCTCACGCTGCCCGCGGCCCGCCCGGTCCGCGCCCACCCGGCCGTTCCGGCGGTGCTCGGGGCCGTGCTCCTGACCTGCATCGGCTGGGGCCTGCTGCGCGACCCGTACACGGTGGACACCACCGCCCGTCTGCGAGCTCCCTCCTGGGCGTACCCCCTCGGCACGGACGGGCTCGGCCGTGACGTGCTGGCCCGGCTCGGGCACGGGGCCGCGTCGACGGTCGGCACGGCGGCCGCGGTGTGCCTGCTCAGCCTGCTGCTCGCGCTGGCCCTCGGCTTCCTGCCGAGCGTGGCCGCCGGCGCCTCGGACATCGCGAACGCGCTGCCGCCGGTGATCGTCGGCATCCTGGTCGCGGCGGCCGCGGGACCCGGCACGGGCGGAGCCGCGCTGGCCGTGGCCCTGATCTCGTGGCCCCCGCTGGCGGCGCACGCGGCGGCGCTGGTGCAGGAGGTTCGCGCCTCGTCGTTCCTTCTCTCCCAACGGGCCATCGGGGCAAGCCCGTTGTGGATCCTGACCCGGCACGTGCTGCCCTCCGTGGCGGCCCCGGTCACCCGCCACGCGCTGCTGCGCCTGCCCGGCATCGCCCTGGCCCTCGCCTCCCTCGGCTTCCTCGGTCTCGGCGCACAACCGCCCGCGCCGGAGTGGGGGCTGCTCCTCGACGAGTCCCGCGCGTACGTGGAACGGGCCCCGTGGGCGGCCCTGGCCCCGGCGGTCGCGCTGGCACTGCTGGCCGGTCTCGCCGTGTCGTCGGCGGCGTACGCGGAGAGCGGAGCCGGGGCCGGCTCACCGTCCCGCACCCGTTTCGCCGCCGCCGTCGCGTCCGCCTTCACGTCCGCCTCGGCCGCCCTCCGTCCGCGCAAGGAGTCATCCCGTTGACCGCCGACGTCCTCCTCTCCGTCCGGGACCTGCGCATCTCCTTCGGCGCCCTCGAAGCCGTACGCGGCCTCTCCTTCGACGTCCGCGAGGGTGAGGTCCTCGCCGTGGTGGGCGAGTCGGGCGCGGGCAAGTCACTGACGGCCCGCGCGCTGCTGGGCATGGAGCCACGGGAGGCGCGGGTGACCGGCACCGTACGGCTGGGAACGACTCCAGACTCGTACGAACTGGTCGGCGCCCCTCGTTCGGTACGCGCCGCCCTCTGGGGCCGCCGCATCGCCCTCGTGCCCCAGGACTCCCTCTCGGCACTCTCCCCCGTGCACCCCGTCGCCGACCAACTCGCCGCCGCCGTACGGTCCGTGGACCGTGTCTCCCGCAAGGCGGCGCGGGCCAGGGCGGTGGCCGCGCTGGAGGAGGTCGGCATCGCGCCGGACAAGGCCCGTGCCTACCCGCACGAGTTCTCCGGCGGCATGCGTCAACGGGCCGTCATCGCCATGGCGATGCTCCACTCCCCCGACCTGGTCATCGCCGACGAACCGACCACCGCGCAGGACCCGGAGACCCAGCGCCAGGTACTCGGTCTGCTCGCGCGCCGGAGCGCGGACGCGGGCGCCTCCCTCGTCCTGGTCACCCACGACCTGGCGACGGTCCGCGAACACGCCGACCGCATGCTGGTCATGTACGCGGGCCGGCTGGTGGAAGAGGGCCCGGTCGACCAGGTCTTCACGCGGCCCCGGGCTCCCTACACGGCGGGCTTGCTGGCATCGGTACCAGTAGGAGCGCCCCGTAAGGGGCGCGGGGCTGTGACATCATGCGGCTCCGCCGCGGGGCACGACCAGCCACAGCGAACCCGCAGCGCATCTTCCGCCAAACCCGCGGCGCGCCGGCTCCCGGCCATCGCCGGCGCACCACCCGCCCCCACCGACCTCCCACCGGGCTGCGCCTTCGCCCCCCGCTGCCCCCTCGCGGACGCGACCCGCTGCCTTACCGAGCAACCCGAGCCCCAGACCCACGACGGCCGCACCGTCGCCTGCCACCACTGGCGCGAACTCCCCGACCACCCCGCCGAGTTGTTCCTGGAGTCCGCGTGAGCGCCCGCCCCCTTCTCGACGTACGCGACCTCGTCGTCCGCCACGGCCCCCGCACCACCGTGGACCAGGTCTCCTTCGCCATCGCCCCCGGCGAGACCCTCGGCCTCATCGGCCCCTCGGGCTGCGGCAAGTCCTCCACGGCCATGGCCGTACTGCAGCTGCGCCGCCCCGACAGCGGTCAAGTGTGGTTCGACGGGCAGGAGTTGACGTCACTGGACGAACGACGGCTGCGGCCCCTCAGGCAGACGATGCAGCCCGTCTTCCAGGACCCGTACGGATCGCTCAGCCCCCGCCACCGCATCCGCGACGCCATCGCGGAACCCCTGCGCGTACAGGGCGGTTGGGACCGTACGACCGGACCCGAGCGCGTGGCCGAACTGCTGGAGCAGGTCGGCCTGGACCCGGCCCACGGCGACCGGCGTCCGCACGAGCTCTCCGGCGGGCAGTGCCAACGCGCCGGTATCGCCCGCGCGTTGGCCTGCGAACCGAAGCTCCTCGTCCTCGACGAACCGGTCTCGGCACTCGACCCGTCCCTGCGCGCGGGCATCCTGAACCTGCTGGCCGAGCTCCAGGAACGCCTGGGCCTGGGCTACCTGTTCATCTGCCACGACATGGCACTCGTACGCCACTTCTGCGACCGCGTCGCGGAGATGCGCGACGGCCGGATCCTCAGGACGACTTCGGTGCCGGACCCGCAGTCCCCGCCACACCCGCGATCACCCGCCGCAGACCCTCGGTGAGTTCGTCGGCGCTCGTCGCGGTCTCGGGGTCGAAGGTCCACTGCGCGATGAGCCCGTTCATCAGCGTCAGATAGAACTTGCCCAGCGTGTCGACGTCACCCTCCGGGACGTCCTCCTCCCGGCCTCCCATGAGCATGGGAATGATGCCGCGCGCCGCCTCGCGCTGCGCCTTGGCCAGGTGATCGCGGACGCCGGGCAGCTTGTCGCCCAGGACCGTGATCTCCATGCTGAGGTGCCACGGCGAGCCGGGCTTCCCCATGGTGCCGACGATGTTCGACCAGACCGCGTGGAACCGCTCCAGGGAGCCCGGTTCGGTGTCGTCGACGGCCCGGACGCCCGCGTCGAAGTCGTCGGAGATCCCTTCGACGATGGAGATGTACGCCTCCGCGAGCAGCGCGTCCTTCGACCCGTAGTGGTAACCGATCGACGCGAGGTTCGTCCCCGACTCCTTGACGATGTCGCGTGCCGTCGTACGCACGAAGCCCTTCTCCAGCAGGCAGCGCTTGGCGCCTTCGAGCAGATCCTCACGGTGTCCCATGCGGGTCAGCGTACTCCCGGGACAGACAAGCGTCCCAGACGCCGGTATTACACGACAGTCTCATACGCTCGTACTAGACAAGCGTTTAAGACGTGCGTACATTCCTCGCCATGACAAGCCCGACGAGCACGACCACCTCCCCCGCAACCCTCGCCGGCCGCCGTGAATGGGCGGCGGTCGGCGTGCTGATGCTGCCGCTGCTGCTGGTCTCGATGGACGTCTCCGTCCTCTACTTCGCGATCCCGCAGATCAGCGCCGACCTGGAGCCGTCCGGCAGCCAGCAGCTGTGGATCTTCGACATGTACGCCTTCGTGCTCGCCGGACTGCTGATGACGATGGGCGCGCTCGGCGACCGCTTCGGCCGCCGCAGGCTGCTCCTGCTGGGCGCCGCCGCCTTCGGCGCGGCCTCGCTGGTGGCCGCGTACGCCGACAGCGCCGAGACGCTGATCGCGGCCCGCGCGGTGCTCGGCATCGGCGGCGCGACGCTGATGCCGTCGACGATGGCGATCATCCGCACGATGTTCACGGACCCGGCCCAGCGCACGAAGGCGATCGCGCTCTGGTCGGGTGTGATGACGGCCGGCATCGCCCTCGGCTCGGTGATGAGCGGCTTCCTCGTCGAGCACTTCTGGTGGGGCTCGGTCTTCCTGGTGAACCTGCCCGCGATGGCGCTCCTGCTGGTCCTCGGCCCGGTCCTGCTCCCCGAGTCCAGGAACCCGGAGCCGGGCCGCTTCGACCTGCTGAGCGTGCCGCTGTCGATGGCCGCGGTACTGCCGGTGATCTACGGCCTCAAGGAGATCTCCGCCGAGGGCTGGAACGTCCGGTACGTCGTCTCGGTGACCGTCGGCCTGCTCTTCGCCACGCTCTTCGTGCACCGCCAGCGCACCGTCGAGTCACCGATGATCCCGGCCGCGCTCTTCCGCAGCCGCGGCTTCTCCCCCGCCGTCTCGCTGAACCTGCTCTCCATGTTCGCGGTGATGGGCTCGGCCTACTTCACCACCCAGTACCTCCAGTCGGTCCTCGGCAAGAGCTCCATGGAGGCCGCGCTGTGGAGCCTGCTGCCCAGCGTGCTGATCGGGGTCGCCGCGCCGACCGCCGCGGTGCTGGTGGCGCGGGGGGTGAACCGGGCGTACGTCGTCTCCGCGGGCTTCGTGATCGCCGCCTGCGGTTTCGCGATGCTGGCCGTCTCCGGTACGGACTCGATGTGGCTGGTGCTGGGCGGTGCCGCGGTCATCGCCTCCGGGCTCGTCATCGTGATGTCCCAGGTGATGGACCTGGCGCTGAGTACCGTGCCGGTCGAGAAGGCGGGCACCGCCTCCTCGGTGCTGGAGACCGGCTCGGAGTTCGGCGGCGCGCTGGGCATGGCACTCCTCGGCTCCATCGGTACCGCGGTCTACCGCGACGAGATCCCCGACAGCGCCCCGGCCGTCGCCCACGAGACCCTCGGCGGCGCCCTCGCCGTGGCCCAACAGCTGCCGGACCGGGCGGGCGACGCCCTCGCGACCGCGGCCCGCGAGGCCTTCACCAGCGGAATGCAGGCGGCCGCGATCGCCGGCGCGGTGATCCTGCTGGCCGCGGCGGCCCTGGCGGCGGCGACCCTGCGCGAGGTGCGGGTACGCGAGGACGACCACACAAAGTTGCTGGGCGGGCCGGATACTCCGGCCCGCCCAGCAACTACCAACCTGCCCGCCACCTACCAGCCCGCCCCAGCACCCTCCAGCCCGTCCGGCGTTTGAGGACGAGGCCGTTCAGGCCGAAAGCGGGGGCCTGGGGGCGGCAGCCCCCAGTGGCGGGCACCTCACACGAGGTTGACCGACCGAGCAGACGTGGCACCGATCTCGTCGGCCAGCTCCGTCAGCACGTTCGGCGGAACCGTGTCGTCCACCGTCAGCACCGCGAGCGCCTCGCCACCGAGGTCGGTGCGGGACACCTGCATACCGGCGATGTTGATGCCGGCCTCACCGAGGATGCGGCCCAGCGCGCCGACGACACCGGGACGGTCGGCGTAGTTGAGGACGACCATGTGGTCGGCGAGCGCGAGGTCCACGTCGTACTCACCGACGGCGACGATCTTCTGGTGGTGCTTGGGTCCGGCGAGCGTGCCGGAGACCGAGACCTCCTGGCCGTCGCTCAGCGTGCCGCGCACGGTGACGACGTTGCGGTGGTCCGGGGACTCCGAGCTCGTGGTCAGCCGCACCTCCACGCCGCGCTCCTGGGCGAACAGCGGGGCGTTGACGTACGACACGGTCTCGTCGACGACGTCCTCGAACACGCCCTTGAGCGCGGAGAGTTCGAGCACCTTGACGTCGTGCTGGGTGATCTCGCCGTACACCTCGACGTCGAGCCGGACCGCGACCTCGCCCGCGAGCGCGGTGAAGATACGGCCGAGCTTCTCGGCGAGCGGCAGGCCCGGCTTGACGTCCTCGGCGATGACGCCGCCCTGGACGTTGACCGCGTCCGGGACCAGCTCGCCGGCGAGGGCGAGACGGACGGAGCGGGCGACGGCGATGCCCGCCTTCTCCTGCGCCTCGTCGGTGGAGGCGCCGAGGTGCGGGGTGCAGACGACCTGGTCGAGCTCGAAGAGCGGGGAGTCCGTGCAGGGCTCCTTCGCGTACACGTCGAGACCGGCGCCGGCGACCCGGCCCTCCTTGAGCGCGGAGTACAGCGCGACCTCGTCGACGATCCCGCCGCGCGCGGCGTTGACGATCCGCACCGAGGGCTTGACCTTGTGCAGCGCCTCGTCGCCGATGAGACCGACGGTCTCGGGCGTCTTGGGCAGGTGCACGGTGATGAAGTCGGAGACCTCGAGCAGCTCGTCCAGCGAGAGGACCTTGACGCCCATCTGCGCGGCCCGCGCGGGCTGTACGTACGGGTCGTAGGCGACGACCTTCATGCCGAACGCCGACATGCGCTGGGCGACGAGCGCACCGATGCGGCCGAGGCCGACCACCCCGAGGGTCTTCTCGGCGAGCTCGACACCGGTGTACTTGGAGCGCTTCCACTCGCCGTTCTTGAGCGCCGTGTTGGCCTGCGGAATGTGGCGCGCGGTGGCCAGCAGCAGACCGCAGGCGAGCTCGGCGGCGGTCACGATGTTCGAGGTGGGGGCGTTGACGACCATCACGCCGGCCTTGGTGGCCGAGGAGACGTCGACGTTGTCCAGGCCGACGCCGGCTCGTGCGACGACCTTCAGCTTCTTCGCGGCGGCGATGGCCTCCGCGTCGACCTTGGTGGCGGAACGGATCAGGATCGCGTCGACGTCGGCGATCGCGGGCAGCAGCTCGGCCCGGTCACCCCCGTTGACGTGCCGGATCTCGAAGTCCGGGCCCAGGGCGTCAACAGTCGCGGGCGACAGCTCTTCAGCGATGAGTACGACAGGTTTCGAGCTCACGTGAGTCCTCACAGGTCCATTGCGGACGGCCGTCCCGACGGCCGCAGGCGGTGGAGGGTTGTCCGCGTGGAAGACGCACGACGCTGTGGGCCCGACGCGTATGTAGTGGAGCAGTCTAGTGCCGCGGCGGACGTCATCCCACGCCTCCGCGGAAGGATCACCCGGACGTGGCCGACGCCATGGGACACATGGGACAGCGGCGTTACCCGGGGTTCGGTCAGGGGGCCGGAGCGGCTCGCGCCGGCCCCCTGCCGCGAGGCTCAGGCCTCGTCGTCGCTGACCCACGACATGAGCTTGCGCAGCTCCTTGCCGGTGGTCTCCAGGAGCGAGTTCTCGTCCTGGGTCTTGTACTCGTTGTACTTCTTCAGACCGCCGTGGTACTCGTCCATCCAGGCCTGCGCGAAGGTGCCGTCCTGGATCTCGGCGAGGACCTTCTTCATCTCGGCCTTGGTGGCGTCCGTGATGATCCGCGGGCCGGTGACGTAGTCGCCCCACTCGGCGGTCTCGGAGACCGACCAGCGCATCTTCTCCAGGCCGCCCTCGTACATCAGGTCGACGATGAGCTTCAGCTCGTGCAGGCACTCGAAGTACGCGATCTCCGGCTGGTAGCCGGCCTCGGTCAGCGTCTCGAAACCGGCCTTGACCAGCGCGGCCGTACCACCGCAGAGAACGGCCTGCTCACCGAACAGGTCGGTCTCGGTCTCCTCGGTGAAGGTCGTCTTGATGACGCCGGCGCGGGTGCCGCCGATGCCCTTGGCGTACGACAGCGCCAGCTCGAAGCCGTTGCCGGTGGCGTCCTGCTCGACGGCCGCGATACACGGAACGCCGCGGCCCTCCTCGTACTGGCGACGCACGAGGTGACCCGGGCCCTTGGGGGCGACCATGCAGACGTCGATGCCGGCCGGCGGCTTGATGAAGCCGAAGCGGATGTTCAGGCCGTGGCCGAAGAACAGCGCGTCGCCGTCCTTCAGGTTGTCCTTGATGGACTCCTCGTACACCTGGGCCTGGATCGGGTCCGGGACGAGGATCATGATGACGTCGGCCTCGGCCGTGGCCTCGGCCGGGGTCACCACGCGCAGGCCCTGCTCCTCGGCCTTCGCCTTGGACTTGGAGCCCTCGTGCAGACCGACCCGGACGTCGACACCCGAGTCACGGAGCGACAGCGCGTGGGCGTGGCCCTGGCTGCCGTAACCGATGACCGCGACCTTGCGGCCCTGGATGATGGACAGGTCGGCGTCGGCGTCGTAGAACAGCTCGGCCACTGGGTTCTCTCCTATGTCCTGTGTGCTGGGTGTTACGTCCCACCGTACGGCGGGAGGGGGAAGGGACGTTCCGGGGTCTCGGAATACGGGCGGCAGGCGGCTCTCCCACCGCCCGTTTCCGGTCGTACGTGAATCTTCTACGTATCTTCTGCGAGCACTACTACGTATCTTCTACGAGCCTTGCGGGCCCTATGCCGAGCGGTCGAGCGCACGCAGCGAGCGGTCCGTGATCGAACGCGCGCCGCGGCCGACGGCGATCGTGCCGGACTGGACGAGCTCCTTGATGCCGAACGGCTCCAGCATCTTGAGCATGGCCTCCAGTTTGTCGCTGCCGCCGGTGGCCTCGATGGTGACGGCCTCCGGGGAGACGTCGACGGTCTTGGCGCGGAACAGCTGGACGATCTCGACGATCTGGGAGCGCGTCTCGTTGTCCGCGCGCACCTTCACCAGTACGAGTTCGCGCTGGACCGCGGAAGCCGGCTCCAGTTCGACGATCTTCAGGACGTTGACGAGCTTGTTGAGCTGCTTGGTGACCTGTTCGAGCGGCAGCGCCTCGATCACGTTCACCACGATGGTGATACGGGAGATCTCGGGGTGCTCGGTGACGCCGACGGCCAGCGAGTCGATGTTGAAACCGCGGCGCGAGAACAGGGCGGTGATCCGGGCGAGGACGCCGGGCTTGTTCTCGACCAGGACGGAGAGCGTGTGCTTGGACATGGGTCTGTTTCCTTTACCTATTCCTTTGCCTACGGCTCTCAGTCGTCTTCGTTGTCGCCGAAGTCGGGGCGGACGTCTCGGGCGGCCATGATCGTGTCGTTCGAGGTGCCGGCGGCGACCATCGGCCACACCATCGCGTCCTCGTGGACGATGAAGTCGACCACGACGGGTCGGTCGTTGATGGAGTTCGCCTCTTCGATGACCTTGTCGAGGTCGTCCAGGTTGTCGCAGCGGATCGCGTAGCAGCCCATGGCCTCCGACAGCTTCACGAAGTCGGGGACGCGGGTGCCGGCGCTCGGCGACGCGGGTGAGCCGCTGTTGGATCCGACGCTGTCCGCCTCGGGGCCGGAGTGCAGCACCGTGTTGGAGTAGCGCTGGTTGTAGAAGAGGGTCTGCCACTGGCGGACCATCCCGAGGGCACCGTTGTTGATGATGGCGACCTTGATCGGGATGTTGTTCAGAGCGCAGGTGGTGAGCTCCTGGTTGGTCATCTGGAAGCAGCCGTCGCCGTCGATCGCCCAGACCGTGCGCTCCGGTGCTCCCGCCTTGGCGCCCATCGCGGCCGGGACCGCGTAGCCCATGGTTCCGGCGCCGCCGGAGTTCAGCCAGGTGGCGGGCTTCTCGTACTGGATGTAGTGCGCGGCCCACATCTGGTGCTGGCCGACGCCCGCCGCGAAGATCGTGCCTTCCGGGGCGAGCTGTCCGACGCGCTCGATGACCTGCTGCGGGGAGAGCGAGCCGTCCGCGGGCTGCTCGTAGCCGAGCGGGTAGGCCTCGCGCCAGCGGTTGAGGTCCTTCCACCAGGCGCTGTAGTCCCCTGTGTTGCCCTCGCTGTGCTCCTTCTGCACGGACTGCACCAGGTCGGCGATGACCTCGCGGGCGTCACCGACGATCGGCACGTCGGCGGCGCGGTTCTTGCCGATCTCGGCCGGGTCGATGTCGGCGTGGACGATCTTGGCGTACGGGGCGAAGCTGTCCAGCTTGCCGGTGACGCGGTCGTCGAAGCGGGCTCCGAGGGCGACGATCAGGTCGGCCTTCTGCAGCGCGGTGACGGCGGTGACCGCACCGTGCATGCCCGGCATTCCCACGTGCAGCGGGTGGCTGTCGGGGAATGCGCCGAGCGCCATCAGGGTGGTGGTGACGGGCGCTCCGGTGAGTTCTGCGAGGACCTTCAGCTCGGCGGTGGCGTGTGCCTTGAGGACGCCGCCGCCGACGTAGAGGACGGGCCGCTTGGCCTGGGTGATCAGCTTGGCGGCCTCGCGGATCTGCTTGGCGTGCGGCTTGGTCACCGGGCGGTAGCCGGGCAGGTCCTGGGTGGGCGGCCACTGGAAGACGGTCCGCGCCTGGAGGGCGTCCTTGGCGATGTCGACGAGGACGGGACCCGGCCGGCCGGTGGAGGCGATGTGGAAGGCCTCCGCGATCGTCCGCGGGATGTCCTCGGCCTTGGTCACCAGGAAGTTGTGCTTGGTGATCGGCATGGTGATGCCGACGATGTCCGCCTCCTGGAAGGCGTCCGTGCCGATCGCCTTGGAGGCGACCTGGCCGGTGATCGCGACCATCGGCACGGAGTCCATGTGCGCGTCGGCGATCGGGGTGACCAGGTTGGTGGCACCGGGACCGGACGTCGCCATGCAGACGCCGACCTTTCCGGTGGCCTGCGCGTAGCCGGTGGCCGCGTGGCCCGCACCCTGCTCATGGCGGACGAGCACGTGCCGAACCCGCTTGGAGTCCATCAGCGGGTCGTAGGCCGGGAGGATCGCGCCGCCGGGAATACCGAATACCGTCTCGGCCCCGACCTCCTCGAGAGAACGGATGAGGGACTGCGCGCCCGTGACGTGCTCGGGGGCGGACTGCTGTCCTCCGGAACGGGGCCGCGGCTGCGGATGGTGGGCCCCGGTGGCCTGCTCGGTCATCGGCATTCTCTTCTCGATGCTGAGGGTTTTTGCGAAGTTTGTGCGGTGTACGACTGATTCCTGTGCAACAAAAAACCCCTCGTGCCGTGAGGCAAGCGAGGGGAGCGCGTCGGGTGCGGTCGCTGGGAGTTCCGGGTCATCGGATCCGGTGCGTCCCAGCTCAGCCGACGCGCTTTCCAAGTACGAGAATTCGGGTGCGCATGGCACAGACCCTCTCCCCGGCACGCGGTGCCTGTCAAGTGGGTGGGACGGGAGTCTCATCATGTGAGCGGAGCGCGGTACCGGTCCCGTACGCCGACGCGGAGGCCCCGGCCGCATACGCACTCGCACTCGTGCTCCCACCTGCGTAGACACCGCCTCCTCCGCCACCCACGAAGACCGGCTCGGCCGGGCCGTGGGGCACCGGGTAGTGACCGGCCGCCAGCGCGCGGCGCAGCCGGTACTCGTCCAGGGGCCCGCAGAACGCCATGCCCTGCCCATGCGTGCAGCCCATCGAGCGCAGGGCGATGGCCTGCTCGGGCAGGTCGACGCCGTCGGCCACGGTCTGCAGCCCGAGGTCGCACGCGATCCGGAGCACCCCACTGGTGATCTTGTGGAGCCTGGCCGACTCGACGACACCCTCGACCAGGCTGCGGTCCAGTTTCAGTACGTCGACGGGGAGGCGGCGCAGTGCGGTGATGGTCGCGTAGCCGTTGCCGAAGCCGTCCAGGGCGATCCGGACACCGAGGCGCCTGAGCGCGTTCAGACGGCGCTCCAGCTCGTCCAGGGAGACCTTGGGGTCGGTTTCGGCCAGTTCGAGGAGCAGGGCGCCGGAGGGCAGGCCGTGCCGGGTCAGCAGGGCCTCGACGGAGCCGAGGGGCATGGACCGGTCGAGGAGCCTGCGGGCGGTCATCCGGACGGCGACGGGCACGGCGAGCCCGGTGGCGCTGCGCTCGGCGGCCTGCTCGACGGCCTCCTCCAGCGTCCAGCGGCCGAGCTCCGCGGTGCGGTCGCTGTCCTCGGCGACGCGCAGGAAGTCGGCGGGCGTGAACAGCACGCCCTGGGCCGAGCGCCAGCGCGCCTGGGCTTCGACCGCCGTGATCCGGCCGGTGTCGAGAGAGACCACGGGCTGGTGCAGCAGCGCGAACTCGCCGTCGTGCAGGGCGGCCCGCAGCCGGGTGGCCAGCTCGGCCCTCCGTACGACGTCCTGCTGCATTTGAGGCGCGTACAGCTCGACACGGCCCTTGCCCGCGGCCTTGGCCCGGTACATCGCCAGGTCGGCGTTGCGCAGCAGCTCACCCGCGCCCAGGCCGGGCTCCGCGAAGGCCACGCCGATGGACGCGGCGACCCGGACATCGTTGCCGTCGATGGTGTACGGCTGCGAGAGGGTCAGGCGGAGCCGGTCGGCGAGCTCGAAGATGTGGCGCTCGCGCGCGGTGCGGTCGCGGCTGCCGTCGCCGACGATCAGGGCCGCGAACTCGTCGCCGCCGAGCCGGGAGGCGGTGTCCCCGTGGCGTACCGCCTCCTGGAGTCTGCGGGCGGCCTGGACGAGGAGCTCGTCGCCGGCCTGGTGCCCGATCGTGTCGTTGACGGCCTTGAAGCCGTCGAGGTCGATGAAGAGGACGGCGGTGCCTCGGTCGGAGGAGCGGCGGCCGGAGAGCGCCTGTCCGACGCGCTTGGTGAACAGGGCGCGGTTGGGCAGGTCGGTGAGCGGGTCGTGTTCCGCGTTGTGCTGCAACTGCGCCTGCAGGCGCACCCGTTCGGTCACGTCACGGCTGTTGAAGAGGAGGCCGCCGTGGTGGCGGTTGACGGTCGACTCGACGTTGAGCCAGCCGCCGTCGCCCGACTTGAAACGGCACTCTATGCGGGTGGTGGGTTCCTCGGCGGGGCTGGCGGCGAGGAAGCGGCGCACCTCGTGCACCACACAGCCCAGGTCCTCCGGGTGGATCAGCGAGGCGAGTTCGGAACCCTTGAGCTCCTCGGCGGGCCGTCCGTAGACCCCGGCGGCGGCCGGACTGACGTACTGGAGGATGCCGTTCGGTGCGGCGATCATGATGACGTCGCTGGAGCCCTGCACCAGGGAGCGGAAGTGGCTTTCCGTCTGGGCCAGTTCCTGGGTGAGGGTGATGTTGTCGATGAGCATGATGCCCTGGCGTACGACGAGGGCGAGGACGACCGTCCCACCGGTGATGAGCACCACGCGGTCGACGCTGCGGCCGTTGAGCACGTTGTAGAGGATCCCCAGGGTGCAGACGGCGGCGGCCAGGTAGGGGGTGAGCGCCGCCAGCGAACTGGTGATGGGCCGGCTGGCCGGATTCCGACTGTGACCTCCTTCCTGGAGGGGCACGTGTGCCGGTTGGCCCTGCCGGGGCCCAGGCACGTAGCCGTACACCACGCGCGTGTGCCCCTCTTCTTCCGTGTGTCCGTGTCGTGGCCCCACCCAGGGGGCGTAGGCGAGCAGGAGCGAGCCGGCGAACCAGCCGGCGTCGAGCAACTGCCCTGAGCGGTAGTCGTTGTGCAGCAGTGGTGAGGTGAACAGGGCGTCGCACATGACCGTCAGGGCCAGGGCGCCGATCGCGGTGTTCACCGCGGAGCGGTTCACCGACGCGCGCCTGAAGTGCAGGGCGAGCACCATGCTCACCAGGGCGATGTCCAGCAGTGGATACGCGAGCGACAGCGCACTGTGCGCGACGCTCGGACCCTCCGCCTTCGCCGCGTGGGCGAGCGCGAGGCTCCAGGAGAGCGTGATCAGCGAGCCGCCGATCAGCCAGGCGTCCAGCCCCAGACAGACCCAACCTGCCTTGCTCACCGGCCGTTTGGCGAGGACGAGCAGTCCCACGATGGCCGGCGGCGCGAAGCACAGGAAGAACAGGTCGGCGTAGCTCGGGCTGGGCACCGGGCTCTCCAGGACGACCTCGTACCATCCCCAGACGAAGTTGCCCACCGCCGCCATCGCGGAGGAGAGCGAGAACAGCAGCCAGGCCGGTCGAAAGCGGCTGCGGCGGGTGCGGGCGCAGCAGAAGCAGGAGACGGCCGCGGTGGCCGCCGCCGCGCTCAGCCCGAAGTCGCCCATGATCAGCGCGAGTTTCGGCGAACCCCAGCCGAGCGCGGAACCGACGGCGTATCCCGCGCACACCAGGGCCAGCGCGAGCTGCGGGATCATGCTCGTCCCGCCGCCTCCGCCGCCGACGACCGGCCGGCCGGCCAGCAACGCCCCCGGGGAGCTCACTGTGTCTCTCCGGTCCGTGCCGCCCCCGAGTCCCTCTGGTCCCGGTGCGCCGGATGCGCGTGCCGCCTGCGGCCGCCGTGCCTCCGGTGGTGGCCACTGTGGCAGCTGTGGCCGCGTCTGCGCGGTGCCGCGTGCCAGGGTCGCCGTCGGCGGCCCCGCCGCGTCGGATCGTTGGTCCATAGGCCGTGCATCGCCCGTCGCCCCCCTCGCAGTTGCTGTCCTGATCCCCGGCGCCGAATGGTTCGCGGCGCTGCCCCTGTCGGGACGATACACCAGTCTCGTCACTCAGGGACATAGTTCCTCTACGCTCCGTGACCACCAGCGGCGATGCGGACACGGTCCGCGTTCGGGGGAGTGCGGAGGGTGCCCGACGCGGACCAGGAGCCCGCTAGGAGCCCGTCGTAAGGACCACGTTGCGCAGCGGCTCCCGGTTCACGAAACGGTTCAACTGGTCCACCAGGAGCCGCTTGGCGCGCGGCAGGAACGCTGAGGTCGGACCGCCCACATGAGGGCTGATGAGCACTCCGGGCGCATGCCACAACGGGTGTCCCGGGGGCAGCGGTTCGGGATCGGTGACGTCCAGGGCCGCCCGGATCCGGCCACTCTCCAGCTCGGCGAGGAGCGCCTTGGTGTCGACGACACCGCCGCGGGCGACGTTCACGAGCAGCGCCCCGTCCTTCATCCGTGCCAGGAAGTCGGCGCCGGCCAGGCCTTTCGTCTGTTCCGTGAGGGGGGTGATGAGCACCACCACGTCGGCTTCCGGGAGGAGTTCGGGCAGTGCGGTGATCGGATGCACTGGGCCGCGCGCCGTCTCACGTGCGGAGCGCGCGACGCGCGCCACCCGCGCGAGCTCGAAGGGCGCGAGCCGGTCCTCGATGGCGGAACCGACTGCCCCGTAGCCGACGATCAGAACGGTCTTGTCGGCGAGCGCCGGGCGGAACCCGGACCTCCACTCCTCGCGGTCCTGCCCCCGGACGAAGTCCGGGATGCCGCGCAGCGAGGCGAGGATCAGGGTGAGCGTGAGTTCCGCGGTGCTGGCGTCGTGCACCCCGCGCGCATTGCACAACCGCACGCCCTGGGGCAGCAGTCCGAGCCCCGGCTGGACGTGGTCGATGCCGGCCGACAGCGTCTGCACGACCTGTACGGACGTCATGTCGGCCATGGGGCGCACCGAGACGTCGCTCGGCTGCATGTAGGGCACGACGTAGAACGCGCAGTCGGCGGGATCGGCGGGAAACTCCTGCTCACCGTTCCAGAAGCGGTAGTTGAGCTCTTCGGGAAGGCCGTCGAGGTCGTCCGGGCGGAACGGCAGCCACACTTCGTAAGTCATGGTCAGGAGGCTATGCGAAGCACCCGGAGGTGCAGAGGTTAGTTTGGGGTGCCAGGAGAGGGAGGGTACGGCCAGGTGGAGCGCAGGACGATCGGGGCGGCGGCGCTCGAGGTGGGTGCTGTCGGCCTCGGGTGCATGCCGATGAGCTGGGCGTACTCGGGTTCGCGGCAGCGGGGCGACGAGTCGCTGCGGACCGTGCACGCCGCTCTGGACCAGGGCGTGACACTCCTCGACACCGCCGACATGTACGGGCCGTTCACCAATGAGCTGCTGGTGGGACGGGTACTGAAGGAGCGGCGCTCCGAGGCCTTCGTGTCGACCAAGGTCGGCCTGCTGGTGGGCGAGCAGCACATCGTGGCCAATGGGCGCCCCGGCTATGTGAAGCGGGCCTGCGACGCCTCGCTGCGCCGCCTGCAAACGGACGTCATAGACCTGTACCAGCTGCATCGCGCCGACCCCGAGGTGCCGGTCGAGGAGACGTGGGGCGCGATGGCTGAGCTCGTCTCGGCGGGCAAGGTGCGGGCGCTCGGGCTGTGCGCGGTGGGCGCGCGGGCCGGCCGCCGGTCGGGGGCACGTCTGCACGACGGAACGATTCGGCAGCTGGAGCGGGTGCAGCAGGTCTTCCCGGTGAGCGCGGTGGAGGCCGAGCTGTCGGTGTGGTCGCCGGACGCGCTGGAGGCGCTGCTGCCGTGGTGCGAGGCGCGCGGTGTCGGCTTCCTGGCGGCGATGCCGCTCGGCAACGGCTTCCTCTCCGGGACGCTCACCCCGGGCGAGGGCTTCGAGCCCGACGACGTACGCGCCCGGCATCCGCGCTTCACCGCCGAGATGATGGCCGCGAACCAGCCGATCGTCGCCGGTCTCCGCCGTATCGCGCGCAGGCTCTCGGCGGCCGGGACACAGGAGGCGCAGGGGGCGGAGGACATCGAGGTCACCCCCGCGCAGGTGGCACTCGCGTGGGTGCTCTCCCGCGGTCGGCACGTGGTGCCGGTGCCGGGAACCAAGCGGGCGTGCTGCGCGGCGGAGAACGCGGGCGCGGCCGGCCTGCGCCTGACGGCTCAGGACCTCGCGGAGGTGGCGGCGCTGCCCGCGGCGCAGGGGTCCTGGGACTGATCCGGGGAGGGTCTCGGGACCGAAACCGCGTGATCGGTGGGAGGTCCGGCGATTTGGTGTTCCGTGATCGGGAACTCGGGGGACGCGAGCGGTGTATGAACAGTAGAACCTGCCGCGTCGAAGGGATCCTGATCGTGCAACGTCGAGCTGTGACGGCCGTGTTGGCCGCAGCCACGCTCCTGCTGACGGCCGGGTGCTCCTCCGGCGACGAGGAGGAGCCGGAGAGCGGCCGGAGCACTTCCGCGAGTGATACGGAGGCCGGGACCCCCGCGTCGGAGCAGGCGGCCGAGGAAGCGCCGCCGGACAAGGGCTCCGTGAAGGTCGTGCGGACCGTCACCGAGGGCCTGAAGACCCCCTGGGGCCTCGCACCGCTCCCTGAGGGCGACCTCCTGGTGTCCTCCCGGGACGAGGGGACGATCACCCGGGTCGACGGGGAGACCGGTAAGAAGACCGAGCTGGGCTCGGTGCCGGGAGTCGCCCCCGCCGGTGAGGGCGGCCTGATGGGCCTGGCGCTCTCTCCGGCGTACGCGTCGGACCACATGGTGTACGCGTACTTCACCTCGGAGTCGGACAACCGCATCGTGCGCATGCTGTACGACGAGAAGAAGCCGGCCGGTGAGCAGCTGGGCGCCCCGGACACGGTCTTCAGGGGCATCCCGAAGGGCACGAACCACAACGGCGGGCGGATCGCCTTCGGTCCGGACAAGCTGCTGTACGTGGGGACGGGCGAGACGTACGAAACCGAGCTGGCCCAGGACAAGAAGTCGACCGGCGGCAAGATCCTCCGGCTGACCCCGGAGGGCGAGCCGGCGCCGGGCAACCCCTTCGACTCCCCCGTCTACACCTACGGCCACCGCAATGTGCAGGGTCTTGCCTGGGACTCCAAGCAGCGGCTGTTCGCCTCGGAGTTCGGCCAGGACACCTGGGACGAGCTGAACCACATCAAGCCGGGCGACAACTACGGCTGGCCGGACGCGGAAGGCAAGTCGGACGACTCCAAGTACCACAACCCGATCGCTCAGTGGGGCACGGACGAAGCCTCTCCCAGTGGCATCGCCTATGCGGAGGGCTCCGTCTGGATGGCAGGCCTGCGGGGCGAGCGGCTATGGCGCGTCCCGCTCAAGGGCACAGAGGCGTCGGCGGACCCCCAGGCCTTCCTGGAGGGCGAGTACGGGCGGCTGCGCACAGTGGTCTCCGCGGGCGGCAACAAGCTGTGGCTGGTGACGAGCGAGACGGACGGCCGGGGGTCCCCCGAAAGCGGGGACGACAAGATTCTGCAGCTGGAGGTGAAGTAGAGGCAGCGGGGCCGCCTACTCGTCGTCCTCTATCAGCGACCGGTCGAGGATCGCCACGGAGACCAGGATCAGGAAGGCCCGGTGGACCATGTAGTCAACGGTCAGCCCAGGGGCGACGGAGACCACGCGGATGTCCTCGCCGCTGACAGCCTGAGACACCGGGGTGAACGGGTCCTCGGCCAGCTTGCGCAGCCCGCGTTCAAGAAGCTTGCGCCTGTCTTCGGGGAGCGTGTCGCGCTGGTGGGCGGCGCGCTCGGTGTACTCGATCTGGTACAGCACAGCTCCTCCGGAACTTGTAGCCCGCCTGCATTATCGCGCAGTAACGCGGTCGCCCGCACCCGGCGGGAACAGCCGCAGTCGGTGGGCCAGTGCCGCCGCCTCACCGCGGCCCGAGACGTTCAGCTTGGCGAGGATGTTGGAGACGTGGACGCTGGCCGTCTTCGGGGAGATGAAGAGCTCCTCGGCTATCTGGCGGTTGCTGCGGCCGACGGCGACGAGGCGCAGGACGTCGCGCTCGCGGCTGGTCAGACCGAGCGCCTCGGCCGGGTCGGCGGAGGCCAGGGCTGAGGCGGACCGCTCGGGGGCGCGGGCGAGCGTGAGGCGGGCGCGCTGGGCGAGCAGGTCGACGGAGTCGGCAAGCGGACGTGCGCCGAGGTGGTCGGCCACGGCGCGGGCCAGCCGCAGCAGTTCGGTGGCGCGGTCCCGCTCCTCCTCGCCGCCGCCCGAGGCCAGCAGGGACTCGGCGAACCGGTGCCGGACGCGGGCGAGGTCGTACGGACGCTCCAAGGGTTCGAAGGCGGTGAGCGCCTCGGACCAGTCGTCCGGGGTGTCCCGGCCCTCGGCGCGCAGCAGTTCGGCGCGCACCCAGCGCTCGTACGCCTGCCAGACGGGCACGTTCGTGGCGAGTGACTTGGCGGCCTTGCGCACGCGCTCCACGAGTTCGGCGCGGCCCTGTTCGGCGGCGGGCAGCCCGCGGGCGTCGGCCTCCGTGGTGGCGGCGACGAGCAGCAGGGGCCAGGCATAGCGCTGGGTGCCCGGCGGGAAGCCGGTGCTCAGGGCCTCGTACAGCTTGGCGCGGGCGTCGGGGAGGCGGCCCTCGCCGGCGGCGATGCCGATCGCGAGGACGGCCAGCGGCAGCGCGTGCTGGGGCACGGTGTCGTGGGTGCCGAAATGCGTGTGGGAGGCGGCCAGTTGGCGGCCGGCATCGGCCAGGTCGCCCCGGGCGAGGGCGAGATGGGCGTGCAGGGTGGTGCGGAAGCCGCGGGGCTTGGCGCTCTGGCCGACGCGCTCCGAGTTGGCCCCGGCCTCGCTCGCCTCGTCCCAGCGCCCCAGGGAGTAGAGGGACTCGACGAGATTGCCCCATACCCAGGCCTCGGTGTCCAACAGGCCCAGCTTCCGGGCGAGTTCGACACCGTCCTGGAGAATCCGGACGGCGTCCTCGGAGCGGCCGATGCCCTCCAGATGGGACGGCAGGTTCACATGGACGCGGCCCACCACATAGTCGGCGCCGACCGCACTCGCCCGCTCCTTGACCGCGTGGACCTCGGCGAGTCCCGTCTCGATATCGCCCGATTCGACGAGGAGTCCGCCCAGCGTGAGCCGCGCGTTCAGCTCGATGTCGCGAGCGCCCACCATGCGGGCGTACTCCACGGCCCGCTCGGCCGCCGAGAGCGCGTCGGGGCCCGGCTCGTGCAGCATCGACCAGTTGGCGACGGCACCAAGGACCTCGGCGTGCACCTCGGACGGCGGCAGCCCGCGGACCAGCTCCTGGGCGGTGGCGAGTTCCTGCCAGCCGTCGCCGCGGCCAAGTGACTCCATCAGACGGGAGCGCTGGGTCCAGAACCAGGCGGCCCGCAGGGGGTCGTCCTCGTCCTCCAGCAGGTGCAGGGCCCGCTTGGTGATCTTCAGGGCGCGCTCGCGCTCACCGCAGAACCGGCCCGCGACGGCGGCCTCGGCCATCAGGTCGAGGTAGCGCAGCGGGGTGGTTTCCGGGTCGCAGCCGCAGGGGGGATAGATCTCGGTGTAGTCGACGGGCCGCAGCTCGGCGCGTACCGCCTCGGGGGCGGTGTCCCACAGCTCCATCGCCCGCTCCAGGAGCCGCAGTTGCTCCGAATAGGCGTGCCGGCGGCGGGCCGCCACCGAGGCGTCGAGGACGGCCGGCAGGGCCTTGGCGGCGTCGTGTGCGTGGTACCAGTGGCTGGCCAGCCGGGCGGCGCGCTCGTCGGCCGGGACGAGCGTCGGATCGTCCTCCAGCGCGGTCGCGTACCGGCGGTTGAGGCGGGAGCGCTCGCCGGGCAGCAGGTCGTCGCCGACGGCCTCGCGCACCAGGGAGTGCCGGAAGCGGAAGCCGCCCCCGTCGGGCGTCGCGAGCAGGATGTTGGCGCCCACGGCGGCCCGCAGTGCCTCGATGAGGTCGTCCTCGGCGAGCTGCGCCACGGCGGCGAGCAGCCGGTACTCGACGGCGGAGCCGCCCTCGGCGACGATCCGGGCGACCCGCTGGGAGCTTTCGGGCAGGCTCTCCACGCGGACGAGGAGCAGGTCGCGCAGGGAGTCGGGCAGGCCGGTGCGGCAGCCGTCGTGCGAGGCGACCGCGAGCTCCTCGACGAAGAACGCGTTCCCGTCCGAGCGCTTGAAGATCTCGTCGACCTGGGCCGGGTCCGGCTCGGCGGCGAGGATGCCGGCTATCTGGCGGCCGACTTCGGCGTGGCTGAAGCGGCCGAGTTCGATACGGCGGACCGTACGCAGCCGGTCGAGTTCGGCGAGCAGGGGGCGCAGCGGGTGGCGGCGGTGGACGTCGTCGGCGCGGTAGGTGGCGACGACGAGGAGGCGGCCGCTGCGCAGCGTACGGAAGAGGTAGGCGAGGAGGTGGCGGGTCGAGGCGTCCGCCCAGTGCAGGTCCTCCAGGAGGACGACGACCGTGCGGTCGGCGGCGACACGCTCCAGGAGCCTGGCGGTGAGTTCGAAGAGGCGGGCCATGCCCTCCTCGTCGTGCCGCCCGCGCGAGGTGTCGCCCAGTTCGGGCAGCAGCCGGGCCAGCTCCTCCTCCTGTCCGGCGGCCGCGGCGGCCAGCTCGTCGGGCAGGTGGCGGCGCAGGGCGCGCAAGGCGGTGGAGAACGGCGCGAAGGGCAGCCCTTCGGCGCCGATCTCGACACACCCGCCGAGCGCGACGACCGCGCCCTCGCGGCAGGCCGCGGTGGCGAACTCCTCGATGAGCCGGGTCTTTCCGACGCCGGCCTCACCGCCGAGCAGCAATGCCTGCGGCTCGCCCGCGGCAGCGCGGGCGAGCGCGTTGTTCAGCACGTCCAGTTCGTCGGCCCGGCCGACGAAGACCGGACTGACGGACCTGGTCTCCACAGCGCCGAGCATCGCACAGGGGTCCGACACTCCGGCACTGGTTATCGGGGCGCCGGTCACGCTCATGCCGCGCGTGCGAACCGGGACCGGCGTTGGCGGCGGGTATGCACCTGCCCTTCGCTGTCGTGGTGATCGGATCGCCCGGCCTCGCGCTTGGCGGCGCGGACGGCCGCACGGGCCAGGCGGTAGTTGTCGGCCTCGCGGATCAGTTCGGCGGAACGGATTCGCTGGAGCTCGTACTCGAACATCTTGTACCCCTCGGGAAGAGTCACTTTCGACTTCGCTTGTCTGCGATGACTCAACCTTCGTCTCCAAGGGGGGTGCGCCACATCGGGAGAGTTCCGCATCTTCGGACGTGCGAAGGGCCTTAGTTCCGCCGTAAGTGGCCTACGGCGGGCCTAAGGCCCCTCAGGACGTGCGGTTCTGCAGCTCGTGCGGCTTGTTCAGCTCGTGGACGGCATGCCCAGGAGGACGTCGGAGTACTTGAGGACGGCCAGCAGCAGGCCGATGACACCGAGCGAGACACCCGCCCAGGCGACCGACTTGACCCAGGGGGCCTGGCCGACCCGGTCGGGGTCGCCGAACGCGGGCCGGACCAGCACGATGACGCCGACGATGAGCGCGACCAGCGCGAAGCATCCGGCGACCAGCGCGTTGGCGTTCCAGGAGTCGACGTACACCTGCTGGACCTGGGTGGCCACCGTGTCGCCCTGCGCGGCCTCCAGCTGGCCGTACAGCGAGTCGCGCGCCTGCGCGATGGTGCCGACCCAGCTGCCGGTCAGCGAGACGATGCCGAGTCCGGCGGAGGCGACGGCGGCGGCACCGAGGCCCACGCCGGAACCGCCGTCGGCCGCGACCACGACCTGCTCGTCCTCGTCGCCCAGGCCGTCGTCCAGGACCTCGGCGTCGGCCTGGTCCTCGGCCGTCTCAGCCCCTTCGGTCTCCCCGGTGGTGGCCGTCTCGTCGCCCTTGGTGAGCTCTACGGCCTTCTCGTCGCGCTGTGCCTCGGTGCCGGTCTCGATTCCGGCTTCGTCTTCTGTCTTGGTTCCCATGCCCCGCACGGTACGGACGCTGTCTGAGAATTTCTTAAAGATCCCAAGATCCCCGCACGCGCGTCGCTCTTTCGTGCGGCTCGCGGCGGTCTCAGGCCCCTTGCCGCCCGCGCCACTCCTCCGCGAGGACGGCCCAGACCTCCAGGTCGTGCCGTACGCCCCGGTGCGGATAGCTCTGCCGCAGGACGCCCTCACGGCGCATTCCGAGCCGCCGCGCCACGTTCAGACTCGGCTCGTTGGCGGCGGCCGCGATCCACTCCACACGGTGCATGCCGCGCTCCTCGACCGCCCAGTCGACGAGCACCCGGGCAGCCCGCGTGACCAGCCCGCGCCCGGCGGCGGCGGGTTCCAGCCAGCAGCCGACCTCGCAGTTCCCCCGCTCCGCGTCGAAGTTCAGGAAGAGCACCCCGCCCACGAGTTTCCCGTCCAGCCACAGGCCGTGCAGGGACCCGGTGTCGGCGGCGCGCTGGTCGGCGTACTTCTGGAGCGCGGCCCGGGCGGACGCCACGTCCGTGGCACCGGAACCGAAGGGGATGTACTGCCCGATGAACTCCCTGCCCCGTTCCAGATGGGCGAGGAACTCCTCGGCGTGCCAGGGCTCCAGGGGTCGCAGTTCGGCGCCGTCGTCACCCAGGGATATCGCGTACATCCTGCTGTCGCTCCTTCGCGAGTACGTCCATGAACGCGTCGTCGCGCGCCTCGGGAATCGTCGCACGGGAGGCGGCCCCGGAGGCCGGGTGAGCAGGGCGGCACTCGGGCGGCTCGATGCTGATGCGCGGCAGGCGCCGGTCGAGCCAGCCGGGCAGCCACCAGTTGGCGCCGCCCAGCAGGTGCATGAGGGCGGGCACCAGGAGCGTACGCAGCACGAACGCGTCCAGGGCGACCGCGGCGGCGAGCGCTATGCCGAACATCGCGATGACGCGGTCGCCGCTGAGCACGAAGGCCAGGAAGACCGAGATCATGATCACGGCGGCGGAGTTGATCACGCGGCTGGTCTCGGCGAGGCCCACCCGCACGGCCCGCCGGTTGTCGCCGGTCTCCAGCCACTCCTCGTACATCCGGCTGACCAGGAAGACCTGGTAGTCCATGGAGAGCCCGAAGAGGACCGAGACCATGATCACGGGGAGGAAGGGTTCGATCGGCCCGGCCCGTCCCAGGCCCAGCAGTTCGCTGCCCCAGCCCCACTGGAAGATCGCGACGACGACTCCGAAGGCGGCGGCGACGGCCGCGACGTTCATCGCGGCGGCCTTCAGGGGGATGCCGAGCGAGCGGAAGGCGAGCAGGAGCAGGATGCAGCCGAGGCCGATGACGACGCCCACGAAGAGGGGCAGCTTGCCGATGATGACGTCGGCGAAGTCGTCGTAGCCGGCGGTCATGCCGCCGACCTGGAGGTCGAGCGTGGTCTCGTTCTCGGCGCGCGGCAGCACTTCGGTGCGCAGCCGGTCGACGAGTTCGCTGGTCTTCTCGGACTGCGGCGAGGACTCGGGGACGACACTGAGGTACGCGGTGTCGCCTGCGCCGTCGTACCTCACCGGGGTCGCCGCCCGGACGCCCTCGGTCTCCCGGAGGGTGGCGTCGAGGTTGTCGAGGGCGAGCCGGTCCTGGGCCCCGCCGACGTGTGTGACCAGGGTGAGAGGACCGTTCAGGCCGGGTCCGAAGCCGTCCGCCAGGAGGTCGTACGCCTGCCGTGTGGTGGCCGACTCCGGGTTGTTGCCCTGGTCGGAGGTGCCCAGGTGCAGGGAGAAGGTCGGCAGGGCGAGCACCGCCATGACGGCCAGCGCGAAGGCGCCCAGGAGCTTGGGGTGCCGCTCGACGAAGGCGGACCAGCGGGCGGCGAGGCCGGTGGGGATCTCCGGCTGGGGACCGTGCTCGACGAGGCGGCGGCGCTCGCGGCGGCTGAGGGCGCGCATGCCGAGGAAGGAGAGCAGCGCGGGCAGCAGCGTCACGGAGGCCGCGACGGTGAGGACCACGGTGAGGGACGCGGCGATCGCGACACCGTTGAGGAAGCCGAGCCGCAGTATGAGCATGCCGAGCAGGGCGATGCACACGGTTGCGCCCGCGAAGACGACCGCGCGCCCGGTGGTGGCCACCGCGTTGCGCGCGGCCTCCTCGACCGGCAGTCCCCGCTTCAGCCCGCGCCGGTGTCTGGTCACGATGAACAGCGCGTAGTCGATGCCGACGCCGAGCCCTATCAGCATGCCGAGCATCGGCGCGAAGTCGGCGACGGTCATCACGTGCCCGAGCAGCACGATCCCGGCGTACGCGGTGCCGACGCTCACCAGGGCGGTGGCGATGGGCAGCAGCGAGGCGGCGAGCGAGCCGAACGCGAGGAACAGGACCACGGCCGCCACGACCACCCCGACGACTTCGGCGATGTGCCCGCCGGAGGACTCGGTGAGGGCGATGGCCTGGCCGCCCAGCTCCACCTGGAGCCCATCGGCCTCGGCGGCCTTCGCGGCGGCCACGACGGCCGCCGCCTCGCCCTGGTCGATGTCCTCGGCCGAGTCGTCGAAGGTGACGGTGGCGTAGGCGGTACGTCCGTCGCCGCTGATCTGACCGGCGCCGCGGCCCTCGTACGGACTGGCGACCGCGGCGACTCCCGGCAGCCCTGCGATCTTGTCGAGCGTGCGGGTCATGGTCTGCTCGACGTCGGCGGCGCGCACCGTGCCGGGGCCGGCGCGCCAGACAACGGTGTCGCTGTCGCCGCCCAGCGCCGGGAAGCCGTCCTGGAGGAGCTGTGTCGCGCGGCCCGATTCGGTGCCCGGCGCCTCGTAGTCGTTCGAGTACGCGGATCCGGCGACGGCCGCGGCGGCGCTGACGCCACCGAGCGCGAGGAGCCAGAGCAGTACGACGACGAGGCGGTGCCTGACACACCAGCGCGCAAGAGCTGCCACGGACGTGCTCCCTGGGGTGGTTCGTGGATCTTTGACCGGGAACCGCCGCTGATGCAACTGAACAGCCCGCAAAGAACGCATGAGTAATGTCTGGACACTCTCGCAGCAGAAACTGATCGTTAACCGCTTTCGTGTGTCTACTCACAGGAGTGCGAGCCAATTCACAAGACAATCAGGTGAACTCTGTAGCACCCGACGGCGTCCGTCGTCCGGCGGCCTAGCGGGGCAGATAGCCGTGCAGGAACGCCCGCACCCCGGAGGCGATCAGTTCGTCCCGCTCCTCGTCGGGCATGCGGATCGCCCCGTGGTACGTACGGTCGGAGATCTCGGCGCCGGTCAGCCAGAAGAAGTGGGTCACGGCCCGCTCCGGATCCGGGGCGTCGAGCAGCCCCTCGTCGGCCAGCTCCCGGAACCGGGCGGCCGCCACCTTGCGGGCACGGTCGGGTCCCGAGGCCCGCCACGTGTCCAGGAACTCCTGCGGAATGTGGCCGACTTCGGCCCTCAGCTGCCGTACGACGGCGAAGTGGTCGCCGTGTTCGTACAACGGCCGCATCCAGGCGCGCGCGAAGTCGCAGAGGTCGGACTCCAGGTCGGTGACCTTGTACAACCGCCGGTCGATGGCGTCGACATGGGCGCGTACGACCTCTTCGGAACCCTCCACGACGACCACACGAAAGAGCTGCGCCTTCCCTTCCGGGAAGTGGTTGTAGATCGTGCGGGTGGAGACACCCGCCTCCTTCGCGATGGAGTCGATGGCGGCACGGGTGTAACCGTCGCGCCCGAAGACCCTGCGCGCCCCCCGCACGATCGCCTGCCGCTTCTCGGCGAGCCCTTGTCTCACGCGTCCTGCCCCTTCCTGTCGCCCTTCACGGTAGCCGGACCAGGGAATTCACAACGAACGTTGCACCAACTACCATGACCGTTGTACTTTTTCGCTATGCCGTACTCACCCACACCCCCGAAAACGCCCTTCCTGGTCGGCCCCGCGCGCCCGAGCCGCGACGAGACCCGGTACACCGCCGGATGAGCGCCACGCTGCCGACGAAGAGCGGGAGTTCGCCCGCGCCCCCCATACCGAGGCACGTCCTCGCCCTCGCGGGCGTCATGGTCCTCGGCTCGTTCATGACGGTGCTCGACCTGACCATCGTCAATGTCGCCCTCGACCACCTGTCGGGCGCCTTCGACACCCCGCTGTCCGTCGTCCAGTGGACGGTGACCGGCTACTCGCTCGCGCTGGCGACCGTCATCCCGGTCACCGCGTGGGCGGTGGGCCGGTACGGCGCCAAGCGGGTCTTCCTCACCGCCGTCACCCTGTTCACGCTCGGCTCGGCGCTCACGGGCCTCTCCTGGAACGCGGGTTCACTGATCACGTTCCGGGTGCTGCAGGGGCTCGGCGGCGGCATGATCGTGCCGGTCGCGATGACCGTGGTCCTGCGCGCCGCCCCGCCGGAGCGCAAGGGCACGATGATGGGCATCCTCGGCATCCCGGTCCTCATCGGCCCGATGGCCGGCCCGGTCCTCGGCGGCGTCTTCACCGACTCGCTCTCCTGGCGCTGGATCTTCTTCGTCAACGTCCCGGTCGGCGCCCTGACCCTGCTGCTCGGCGCCCGCGTTCTGCGCGACGACGACGAGCGGGTGCGCCGCCCGCTGGACCTGCCCGGCCTGCTGACGCTCTCCCCCGGCCTCGCGGCCCTGCTGTACGGACTCACGCTGGGCGGCGAACGCGGCCGCTTCGGGGACGCCGGGGTCGTCCTCCCGCTCGTCGCGGGTACGGCTCTGGTGGCGGCCTTCGCGGTACGGGCACTGCGGGCGGCCCATCCGCTCCTCGACCTGCGGCTGCTGCGCCGGGCGTCGTTCGGCCGGGCGGTGGTGACGATGGTGCCGTTCTCCGCCGCGTACTTCGGCTCGATGATCCTCGTACCGCTGTACTGGCAGCAGGAGCGCGGCCTGTCCGCCACCGAGGCCGGGCTACTGATGGCCCCTCAGTTCCTGTTCAGCGGCACGGTGATGCAGTTCTCCAGCCGTATCTCGGACCGCGTCGCGACCCGCGCGATCGTCGTGCCCGGCGTCCTGGTCGCCGTGGCGGGCTTCCTCGCCTTCGCCCTGCAGGCCGGCTCCGACACCCCGTACTGGCGCCTGGTCGCCTCCCTCGCCGTCATGGGCACCGGCGTCGGCATGACCAACATGCCGGTCATGGCCTCGGCCACGCGGGGCCTCGCCGACTCCGAAGTCGCCGCGGGCAGCACGGCGTTGAGCATCATCCTCCAGATGGCCGCGTCGGTGGGCACGGCGCTGGCGGCCCTGCTGTTGACGGCCACGGACGGGTTCCGGACGACGCTGCTGTGCGGGGCGGGCCTGATGGCACTGGCGCTGCCGATGGCGTTGCGACTGCCCGGATCAAGCCCGCACGAGCCCATCTCCAGCCCATCCGACGACTGAGGACGAGCCCACCCCCGGCTCGTCCGACCATTGGGGACGAGCGCCCACCCCAGCCCGTCCGACCGCCGAGGACGAGCCTGCACCCCCAGCCCGTCTGGGGGCCCCTCCCAGCGGTAGCTGGGGGAGTTTGAGGACGAGGCCGTCCAGGCCGATAGCGGGGGTCTGGGGGCGGTAGCCCCCAGGACGGCAGCCCTCAGGACGGCACGCACAAGCGAGGGGTGCACCTGAATCCCCAGGTGCACCCCTCGCCGCGCCTCAAGCGGAGCTACTGGCCCTCAACTCCCAGCTTCTCCAGGATCAGTTCCTTGACGCGGGCCGCGTCGGCCTGTCCCCGGGTGGCCTTCATGACGGCACCCACGAGGGCACCGGCGGCAGCCACCTTGCCGGCGCGGATCTTGTCCGCGACGCCCGGGTTGCCGGCGATGGCCTCGTCGACGGCGGCCGTCAGGGCGCCCTCGTCGGAGACGACCTTCAGACCACGCTTCTCGACGACCTCGTCAGGGGTGCCTTCACCCTTGACGACACCGTCGATGACCTGGCGGGCCAGCTTGTCGTTCAGCTCACCTGCGGTCACCAGGGCAGCCACCCGGGCGACCTGCTCGGGCGTGATGGCCAGCGCGTCCAGGGACACGCCCGACTCGTTGGCCGTACGCGCCAGTTCACCCATCCACCACTTGCGAGCGGACGCGGCGTCCGCGCCCGCCTCGATGGTGGCGACGATCGGGTCGATGGCACCGGCGTTGAGCATCGACTGCATGTCGTGAGCGTTGACGCCCCACTCCTCGCGCAGCCGGTTGCGGCGGGCCAGCGGCTGCTCGGGCAGGCCCGCGCGCAGCTCCTCGACCCACTCGCGGGCCGGGGCGACCGGGACGAGGTCGGGCTCCGGGAAGTACCGGTAGTCCTCGGCCTCCTCCTTCACGCGGCCCGAGGTCGTGGACCCGGTGTCCTCGTGGAAGTGGCGGGTCTCCTGGATGATCGTGCCGCCGCCGTCGAGAACCGCGGCATGCCGCTGGATCTCGAAACGGGCAGCGCGCTCCACGGAACGCAGCGAGTTGACGTTCTTCGTCTCGCTCCGCGTGCCGAACTTCTCCCGGCCGTGCGGACGCAGCGACAGGTTCACGTCGCAGCGCATCTGCCCCATCTCCATGCGGGCTTCCGACACGTCGAGCGCCTTGATGAGCTCGCGCAGCTCGGCGACGTACGCCTTGGCGACCTCGGGCGCGCGCTCGCCCGCTCCCTCGATCGGCTTGGTGACGATCTCGATGAGCGGGATGCCGGCGCGGTTGTAGTCCAGCAGGGAGTGGGACGCGCCGTGGATACGGCCCGTCGCGCCGCCCACGTGGGTGGACTTGCCGGTGTCCTCCTCCATGTGGGCGCGCTCGATCTCCACGCGGAAGACCTCGCCGTCCTCCAGCTGGACGTCCAGATAGCCGTTGAAGGCGATCGGCTCGTCGTACTGGGAGGTCTGGAAGTTCTTCGGCATGTCCGGATAGAAGTAGTTCTTCCGGGCGAAACGGCACCACTCGGCGATCTCGCAGTGCAGCGCGAGACCGATCTTGATCGCGGACTCGACGGCGATCGCGTTGACGGCCGGGAGCGCGCCGGGCATGCCGAGGCAGGTCGGGCAGGTCTGCGAGTTGGGCTCGGCGCCCAGCTCGGTGGAGCACCCGCAGAACATCTTCGTCTTGGTGCCGAGTTCGACATGGACTTCAAGGCCCATGACGGGGTCGTACGACGCCAGCGCGTCCTCGTACGACACCAGGTCAGTCGTGACAGTCACGGTGAAACTTTCCCTCTCAGCCCAGCAGGACGTCGTCGTCGCCCAGGCGCTTGAGCTCCCGGTAGAGGATGGCCAGACCGGTGACGATGGCGGCGGCGGACACGGCCGCGTCGATCAGCCGGAGCGTGTCGTTGTCGAGGCGGGCCTTCTTGGCCTGCTTCACGACGCTGACGGCGCCGAACGCGGTCGTGGCGATGGACAGGTACGTACCGGACTTCGACTTCTTGAAGCCCTTGGCCTTGGACATTGCCTTGCTCACAGCGACGGAGCCTCCTCGATCAGCGGGTGACCCCAGCGTTCCACGAACGCGGCCTCGACAGCAGCACCGACCTTGTACAGGCGGTCGTCCTGCATGGCCGGGGCGATGATCTGCAGCCCGACCGGCATGTTGTCCTCCGGCGCGAGGCCGCAGGGCAGGGACATGGCGGAGTTGCCCGCGAGGTTGGTCGGGATGGTGCACAGGTCCGCGAGGTACATCGCCATCGGGTCGTCGGCACGCTCGCCGATCGGGAAGGCGGTGGTGGGCGTCGTCGGCGAGACGATCACGTCGACCTGCTCGAACGCCTTCTCGAAGTCCCGCGTGATGAGCGTACGGACCTTCTGGGCGCTGCCGTAGTACGCGTCGTAGTAGCCGGAGCTGAGCGCGTACGTGCCGAGCATGATGCGGCGCTTGACCTCGTCGCCGAAGCCCGCCTCACGGGTGAGCGCGGTGACCGCCTCGGCGGAGTGCGTGCCGTCGTCGCCGACCCGCAGGCCGTAGCGCAGGCCGTCGAAGCGGGCGAGGTTGCTCGAACACTCGGACGGGGCGATCAGGTAGTACGCCGAAAGCGCCAGGTCGAAGGACGGGCAGTCCAGCTCGACGATCTCGGCGCCCAGTTCCTTGAGGAGCGCGACGGACTCGTCGAAGCGCTGGAGCACACCGGCCTGGTAGCCCTCGCCGCGGAACTGCTGGACGACGCCGACGCGCATGCCCGCCACGCTGCCGTTGCGGGCGGCCTCGACGACGGCCGGCACCGGCGCGTCGATGGAGGTGGAGTCGAGGGGGTCGTGACCGGCGATGACCTCGTGGAGGAGCGCCGCGTCCAGGACCGTACGGGCGCAGGGCCCGCCCTGGTCGAGGGAGGACGAGAACGCCACCATGCCGTACCGGGAGACGCCGCCGTACGTCGGCTTCACGCCGACCGTGCCGGTGACGGCGGCGGGCTGGCGGATGGAGCCGCCGGTGTCGGTGCCGATGGCGAGGGGCGCCTGGAAGGAGGCGAGGGCCGCGGAGGAACCGCCGCCGGAGCCGCCGGGGATCTTGGTCAGGTCCCAGGGGTTGCCGGTGGGCCCGTACGCGCTGTTCTCGGTGCTGGACCCCATGGCGAACTCGTCCATGTTGGTCTTGCCGAGGATGACGACACCGGCGGCCTTCAGCTTCTTGGTGACGGTCGCGTCGTAGGGCGGGATCCAGCCTTCGAGGATCTTGGACCCGACCGTGGTCGGAATCCCCTCGGTGGTGAAGATGTCCTTCAGCGCGAGCGGGACGCCGGCGAGCGGGCCGAGCTTCTCGCCCCGCTCCCGCTTCTCGTCGATGGCGCGGGCCTGCGCGAGGGCGCCCTCGCGGTCGACGTGGAGGAAGGCGTGCACCTTCTCGTCGACGGCCTCGATCCGGGCGAGGTGGGCCTCGGTGACCTCGACGGCCGTGAGCTCGCCGGCGGAGATCTTCGCGGCGATCTCGGCGGCCGTGAGCCTGATGATGTTGATGTTGCGGTCCGTCATGATTTCTTAGTCCTCCCCCAGGATCTGCGGCACCTTGAAACGCTGCTGCTCCTGGGCCGGGGCGCCGGAGAGCGCCTGCACGGGGGTGAGCGACGGACGGACCTCGTCCGCGCGCATGACGTTCGTCAGCGGCAGCGGGTGGGAGGTCGGCGGTACGTCTTGGTCGGCGACCTCACTGACGCGGGCGACCGCGCCGATGATGTCGTCCAGCTGGCCGGCGAAGTGGTCGAGCTCTTCGCCCTTCAGCTCCAGACGCGCCAGCCGGGCGAGGTGGGCGACCTCCTCGCGCGTGATGCCAGGCATGCAGCGATCCTCAGGGGTGAGTGTGTGTGGTTTGGCCCAATCCTATGGGGCGCGGCCGAGTACCCGTACATCGGTTTCCCGACGGCACCCGCCGCACGGCTCGGCGGGAGGGTCGGGACGCTCCGCGCGGCCGCCTGTCGGACGCCGAGCAGGGCGGGCCGGCTCACCGGTCTCAGGGCGGGCGCGGTGGCTGCGGGGCCGAGGGCACGACGCACCGGCAGTCGCCGACGGCGAGGCACCCCCACGGGAAGGCCCGTACCCGGCGGACGCGCGTCACGGGCGGTGCGGGCGGTGCGGGCGGGAATCACAAACCCGGCCGGGGGCCGGGGGCGCCCCCACAGACCCGCACAGGACCGACTACTCGTCCCCCGCGGCGGCAGGCAGCGCGGCGGCCGGCCGCTGCCACCCCCGGGACCCCCGGGCCAGCAGCCACGCGGTCGCCTCCTCCGCGGGCATCGCCGCGGCGACGAGCCAGCCCTGCACGGCATCGCACCCGAGATCCCGGAGCCGCTCCCACGTCTCGTCGTCCTCGACCCCCTCGGCGACGACGAGCAGCCCGAGCGAGTGGGCGAGGTCGACCGTGCACCGGACGATCTCGGCGTCCTCGTTGTCCACCGCGAGCCGGGCCACGAAGGAACGGTCGATCTTCAGCTCGCTCACGGGCAGCCGCCGCAGATGCACCAGCGACGAGTACCCGGTCCCGAAGTCGTCGAGCGACATCTTCACGCCGTGCCCGGTCAGTCCTGCGAGGGTGTCAGCGGCGCGCTGCGGGTCCTCCAGCAGCACATGCTCGGTTATTTCCAGCTGAAGGGACCCGGCGGGGACCCCGTGCCGGGCGAGCCGCGCGGCCACCGCCCCGGCGAACCCGGGTGTGTGCACATCGCGGGGCGACACATTGACGGCGACCGGAACGTGCAGCCCCTGCGCCCGCCACCGCGCCACCTGCCCGAGCGCCGTCTCCAGCACGTACTCGGTCAGATGCGGCATCAGCCCGGACGACTCGGCGATGGCTATGAACTCGTCGGGCGGTACGCGCCCGCGCTCGGGATGCACCCACCGTACGAGCGCTTCGAGCCCGGCCACCTGCCCGTCGAACCGCACCTTCGGCTGGTAGTGCAGCTCGACGTCCCCGGCGTCGAGCGCCCGCCGCAGATCCCCCAGCAGCCCCAGCCGGTCGGGGGTGTTGGAGTCCCGCTTGGACTCGTACACCTCCACCCCCGTACGGTCCCGCTTCGCCTGGTACATCGCGACGTCCGCCCGCCGCAGCAGGCCCTCCGCGTCCAGCGCGTGGTCGGGAAAGACGGCGAGCCCGGCACTGGCCTCCAGGACGAGCGTCAGCCCGTCGAGGTCGAGCGGCGAGCCGAGCGTGGCCACGAGACTGCGGGCGACCCGCGTCGCGGACGTCGTCGAGTCGGCGATGGGCAGCAGCACGGCGAACTCGTCCCCGCCGAGCCGCGCGGCCTCCGCCCCGCGCGGCAGTGCGACCCGCAGCCTGTCCGCTATCTGCAACAGCAGACGGTCCCCCGCGAGATGTCCGAGCGTGTCATTCACGGACCGGAAGCGGTCAAGATCGATCAGCATCAGGGCAGAACGTGCACCGATTCGCTCGGCATCGTCCAGCGCCCGCCAGGTCCGTTCGAGCAGCCACTGACGGTTGGGCAGACCGGTGAGCGGATCACGCAGTTGCTCCTCGGCCCGGGCCCGGGCTATCCAGAGCGTGGAGTCGAGAGCGATGAGCGGAACAGCGAAGAGCGGCAGTAACACGGGGAGGGCGACCGCGACGACGCAGATCAGCGGGGCGATGCCGAGCAGCGCGACGGCGACGAGCCCCTGTCTGACCAGGGCGCTGCGGGCCACGGTCGGCAGCCCTCCGGTACGCGGCGCATGGAGGTACCAGAGGAGCGCGCGGGTCACCGCGAGATACGCGACGGCCACCAACACCACCTCGGGGGCGGTGTAGACGGTCCACGTCTCCGGCTTCCACGGCGTCTCGACGGACGGGACCCGGCCGAACACGGCGAGCACCAGCGCCCCGGCGCCGATACCGAGGATGTCCACCGCGCCGTGCAGCAGTCCCTGCCGCCAGCGGTGGCGGCGGGCTATGCCGACGAGCACGACGACGGTGAGGCTGACCATCCCGGCGGGCACCCAGCCGTACAGGAGCAGGACGGCGAGGGTGAGGGCCGCGCCGGAGCCCGTGCCGCCCCACCAGCGGGAACGGCCGAGTGCGACCAGATGGCCGACGATGATGCCGACCAGGACGGCCAGCGCCCAGCCGGCCTGACCGGCCGGGAAGAGCGCGTGGTTCCCGGTGAACGCCCCGAAGAAGCCCGCGCCGAGCACGAACCCGGCCACCCCGACGACCGTCGCGGGCAGCGCGGGCCAGGCCGACTGCCGCTCGGACTCCTGGCCCGGCACGGAGGTATGGGATCCGGGAGCGTGGGATCCGGAAGTGTGGGATCCCGGGTAGGCGGTGTAGCGGCCCGGGCCGCGCCCGTCCGCCGTGGTGAGCTCTTCGGCCGCGCGCCCCTGCGTGCCCGCCCGTCCCATCAGCCGGGTGATCCGGCGAACCGCCCCGAGCTCCCGGCTTCGCTCCAGCAAGGGATACCCCCACCGCCACACGCCGGTCAGCCGGCGCGGGCGCAGCCGTGAGTCCGGGGCGGCGCTCTCGGTCGGTTCCATTCCCGTCCCTCTCACAGCCGGCGGTGCCCACGCCACGCGGCCCGATGCCCGACAGTCCTTCAACGGCACCGCGTCCGAAAACCCTTCCCCAGACTCCTGAAGAGCAAGGGAATGCCCCAACCGCAGCTGGGCACGGCAGGCGCACCCCTCAACAGTAGGCCGCAGAAGGCTTCCACGGGCAGCGGTCGTAGACGGTTGCCCGAATGCGTCCCAGCCACCCGTATGCATCTGGTATGCGCCGAACGGGTGGTCTTCAACCCCCCACGCCTCCGCCGCTCCTCCGCTGCTCCTCGATTACTCCTCGATCGGAAGCGCGACTTCGGCGGCCGCTTCCGGTCCTTGTTCGAGCAGGACGGCGAAGCCCTCTTCGTTCAGAACCGGCACCTTCAGTTGCATCGCCTTGTCGTACTTCGATCCGGGATTGTCACCCACGACGACGAAAGATGTCTTCTTCGAAACCGAACCGGTCACTTTCGCTCCCCGGCTCTGCAGTTCCTCTTTCGCTCCGTCGCGAGTGTGATGCTCCAGGGTGCCGGTGACGACGAGGGTGAGCCCTTCGAGCGGGCGGGGTCCCTCGTCCTCCCCTGAGCTCTCCTCCTCCATGCGGACACCGGCGGCCTTCCACTTGCGGAGGATCTCCTGGTGCCAGTCCACCGTGAACCACTGCTTCAACGAGGCGGCGATGGTGGGCCCGACGCCCTCGACGGCGGCCAGCTCCTCCTCCGTGGCCTGCTGGATGCGGTCGATCGAGCGGAACTCGCGGGCCAGTGCCTCGGCCGCGACCGGGCCCACATGCCGGATCGAGAGGCCGGTGATGATCCGGGCCAGCGGGCGCTCCTTGGCGGCCGCGATGTACTCCAGCATCGCGAGCGCGTTCTTCTTGGGCGCGCCCTCCTGGTTGGCGAAGACCGTGGCGACCTTCTCCTCGCCCGTCTTCGGGTCCCGCTTGGGCAGTCCGCTGTCCTGGTCGAGGACGTACGCCTTGATGGGCAGCAACTGCTCGATGGTCAGGTCGAAGAGGTCGCCCTCGTCCCCGAGGGGCGGCTCGGCGGGCTCCAGCGGCTTGGTCAGGGCGGCGGCCGCCACGTATCCGAAGTTCTCGATGTCCAGGCTCTTGCGTCCGCCGAGATAGAAGAGGCGCTCGCGCAACTGGGCCGGGCAGGTGCGGCCGTTGGGGCAGCGCAGGTCGATGTCGCCCTCCTTGGCGGGCGCCAGCGGGGTGTCGCACTCGGGGCACTCGGCGGGCATCACGAACTCCCGCTCGCTGCCGTCGCGCAGGTCGACGACCGGGCCGAGGATCTCGGGGATGACGTCACCGGCCTTGCGCAGCACCACCGTGTCCCCGATGAGGACGCCCTTGGCCTTGACCACGTCCTGGTTGTGCAGCGTCGCGAACTCGACCTCGGAGCCGGCCACGGTGACCGGCTCCACCTGCGCGTACGGCGTGACGCGGCCCGTGCGGCCCACGCCCACCCGGATGTTGACCAGCTTGGTGTTGACCTCCTCCGGCGCGTACTTCCACGCGATCGCCCAGCGCGGGGCGCGGGAGGTCGAGCCGAGGCGGCCCTGGAGGGGGATCTCGTCGAGCTTGACGACCACGCCGTCGATCTCGTGCTGCACGGAGTGGCGGTGCTCTCCGTAGTACTCGATGAACTCCCGTACCCCGTCGAGGTCGTCGACCACCTTGCTGTACGGAGTCGTCGGCAGGCCCCATGCCTTCAGCAGGTCGTAGGCCTCCGAGAGACGGCTCATGCCGTTGAAGCCCTGCAGCGCGCCGATGCCGTGCACGACCATGTGCAGCGGGCGGGTCGCGGTGATGCGGGGGTCCTTCTGGCGGAGCGAACCCGCCGCCGCGTTGCGCGGGTTGGCGAAGGGCTTGTCGCCGGCCTCCACCAGACGGGCGTTGAGCTCCTCGAACTTCTCCATCGGGAAGTAGACCTCGCCGCGGATCTCCACGAGGTCCGGGATGCGGTCGCCGCTCTGGAGGCGGTCGGGGATCTCCGCGATCGTCCGCACGTTCGGCGTGATGTCCTCGCCCGTGCGGCCGTCGCCGCGGGTCGCCGCGCGCGTGAGGCGGCCGTGCTCGTACGTGAGGTTGACCGCGAGGCCGTCGACCTTCAGCTCGCACAGGAAGTGGTGGTCGGAGGTGCCGACCTCCTTGGCGACGCGGTCGGCCCAGCCGGCCAGCTCCTCGTCGTCGAAGGCGTTGTCGAGGGAGAGCATGCGCTCGCGGTGCTGGACGGCCGTGAACTCCGTCTCGTACGCCCCCGAGACCTTCTGGGTCGGCGAGTCGGGGGTGCGCAGCTCCGGATACTCGTCCTCCACGGCCTCCAGCGCGCGCAGGAGCTTGTCGAAGTCCGCGTCGCTGACGACCGGCGCGTCCTTCACGTAGTACCGGAAGCGGTGCTCCTCGATCTGCTCAGCGAGCTGCGCGTGCTTCTCCCGTGCCTCGGCGGGCGCGGGTTGTCCAGCCGAGGCAGTCTGTGCGTCCTTGTCGCCGGCCACCGTATCGTCCTCCCGTTACTCTGGGTTGTCCGCGAGTGATCTCGCCGCCCGGGCGCAGTGGGCCAGCGCCCGGCGTGCGTACTCAGGGGAAGCGCCCGCGAGTCCGCACGCCGGAGTGACCGTGACCGCGTCCGTGAGAAGCCCCGGACTCAGCCCCAGCCTGCGCCACAGCGACCTGACACCCATGACGCTACCGGCAGGGTCTGACAATGGGCTGTCCGTGCCGGGCACGACACCGGCGAAGAGCTTCGTGCCCCCTTCCACCGCTTCCCCGATCGTGTCGTCGTCACGCTCGGTGAGGAGCGCGAAGTCGAAGGAGACCGCGGCCGCACCCGCCCTGCGCAGCAGCGCGAACGGCACGTCGGGCGCGCACGAGTGCACCACCACGGGTCCGCCGCGGTGCACCCCGATGACGTCCCGCAGCACGGCCTCGACCGCCTGCCGGTCCACGGGGCCGTGGGTCCGGTAGCCGCTCGCGCTCCTCACGTGCCCGCGCAGGACGGCGACGAGGGAGGGCTCGTCGAGTTGCAGCACGACGTCGGCTCCCGGCACGCGCCGCCGCACCTCGTCGAGATGCGTCCGCAGCCCTTCGGCGAGCGACCCGGCGAGGTCCCGGCGGGCGCCGGGGTCGGAGAGCACCACCTCGCCGTTCCTCAGCTCCAGGGCGGCGGCCAGTGTCCAGGGCCCCACGGCCTGCACCTTCAGCGGTCCCTCGTACCCCTGGGTGAACTCCTCCAGGGCATCGAGGTCTTCGCCGAGCCAGGACCAGGCCCGCTTGGTGTCACGCCCCGGCCGGTCGCCGATCCGCCAGCCGCTGGGTTCCACGCGCGCGTACACCTCGACGAGCATTCCGGCGGTCCGCCCGATCATGTCGGCCCCCGGGCCGCGGGCGGGCAGTTCGGGCAGGTACGGGAAGCCCTCGACGGATCCGGTGACCGTCCTGGCCGCCTCGCGGATGTCCCCGCCCGGCATGGATCCGACCCCGGTCGCCGGCCCGAACCTGAACACGCTGTTTTCGCTCACCCGGGCAGCCTACGGAATGGTTCCGCTGAGGTCAGCGGCCCGGTCGCACCGTCAGGTCGTTGACCTCGGCGTCCCGGGGCAGGTCGAGCGCCATCAGGATCGTCGTCGCGACGGACTCGGGGTCGATCCACTGCGAGGCGTCGTACTCCTTGCCCTCCTGCTGGTGGACCTTGGCCTGCATGGGACTCGCGGTGCGGCCCGGATAGACGGAGGTGACACGGACGCCGTTCGCGTGCTCCTCGTGGCGCAGGGAGTCGGCGAGGGCCTTCAGACCGTGCTTGGAGGCCGCGTACGCGGACCATTCGCGGCCGGCGTTGAGACCCGAGCCGGAGTTGACGAAGAGCACATGGCCCTGGGCGACCCGGAGTTGGGGCAGGAAGTGCCGGGTCAGCTCGGCGGGGGCGATCAGGTTGACGTCGAGCTGGTGGCGCCACGCCTTGGGAGTCAGCTCGCCGACCGTGCCGAGGTCGATGACGCCCGCGATGTGCAGCAGGGAGTCCACCCGGTCGGGCAGCGTCTGGTGCGAGAACGCCCAGGAGAGCCGGTCCGGGTCAGCGAGGTCGCCGACGAGCGTCCGGGCCCCGGGGAACTCGGCGGCCAGTGCCTTCGCGCGGCCCGCGTCGCGCGCGTGCAGCACGAGTTCGTCCCCGCGCGCGTGCAGACGGCGGGCGACGGCCGCGCCGATGCCGGAGCCCGCCCCGGTGATCACATGTGTAGCCATACCCTTCATGCTCGCATCACCGGGTGCCCTGGCTCTCCTCCAGGTAGGCCAGCGCCCCTACGGGCTCCTCCGCGAAGAACACCAGGTCGGTGAGGGGACGCGGCAGGAAGCCCTCGTCCTCCATGCGCCGGAACTGCTCCTTCAGGCCGTCGTAGAAACCCGCCGTGTTGAGCAGGACGACCGGCTTGTCGGTGTGCCCGTGCTTCTTCAGCTCCAGGATCTCGGTCGCCTCGTCCAGCGTCCCCGTACCACCCACCATGATCACGACGGCGTCGGCCTTCTCCAGGAGCAGCGCCTTGCGCTCGGCCAGGTCGCGCGCGATGACCATCTCGTCGGCGCCCGGCCGGGCCTTGGCCGCCAGGAACTCCACGGAGACGCCCAGCAGATGCCCGCCCGCCTCCTGCACCCCGTCGGCGACGACCTTCATGAGCCCGACGTCGGAACCGCCCCACACCAGGGTGTGCCCGCCCTTGCCGAGCAGCTCGGCGAACTCGCGGGCGGGGCGCGTGTAGCGCTCGTCGAGGTCGGCGGCGGAGAGGAAGACGCAGATATTCATGGCCTACACGCTACTGGCCTGCTCCGACATCACGAGCCGGTTCCGACGTCACGGGCGGGCTCCGGCATCGCGGTCACCCGCATCTTGGACTGGCGGTGCGGCAGGGCCTCCCAGTCGTCCATGAAGCGGGCCGACAGGCCGTGTTTCGCGGCGAGTTCGACGAGCGTCCGGGTGCGGTAGTAGAAGTCCTCGTGCAGCACCTGGTGTTCCGTGCCCTCGGTCCGGTCGAAGGTGAAGTCGAAGAACCCGCCGGGCGCGAGGACCCGGCCGACGTGCGCGAAGCACTCCTCGATGACGTGCGGCGGCGAGTGCGAGAACACGCTGTGCGCGTGCACCACGTCGAAGTGCCCGTCGGGCAGGAAGGCGAAGGTCAGGTCGTCGGTGAGCGTCAGGTGCGGCAGCTTGGCCTGCAGGTCCTCCCGTACGAGGGTGTCCTGGGCGGCGATCAGGATGTCCGGCGAGATGTCGATCCCGTAGTAGTGGCCGCTCTCCAGGTAGTCGATGAACAGCCGCCCGGCGCGCAGGTTCCCGCAGCCGATCTCCAGCATCCGGTGCTCCGGCTTCAGACCGTGCCGCACCAGGTAGTCGAACTGCATCCGGCCGATCTGCGTCCACCGGTCCCGGGACGGATTGTGGCCCACCGCCGCCTCGGCGGAGCGCGCGGCGTCGGAGGCCATCACCGCCCGGTAGTACGCGATGTGGTCGTGGCCGTATCTGAGCCGCAGCAGGGCGTCGCGCGCGGCCCGGCGCACGTGCGCGGGCACCTTCCTGGGGTGCCGCAGGGCGTAGCGCGCCTGGTGGGCGAGGCTTCTGCGGTTACGGGTCGGACTCGCGGCTCCCATGAGGACCTCCGCCGGAATCAAGCCATGAGGAAGAGCGGGAAGAACACGACAGCAGCGTGCGCTGTACCCGGCGAGACCGCTACCCGAGGAGGCCGAAAAGCCGTGACCCAAGGCCACCGCATCACCATCGAGCAGGGCACCGAGCACGTCCGTGTCGTGCACGGCGACCAGGTGCTCGCGGAGAGCACGCGCCCGCTGCTGCTGCGCGAGACGGGCCTGCCCGTGCGCTACTACCTCCCCCCGGAGGACGTACGCCTCGATCTGCTGACCCCGTCGGACACCCACACCCACTGCCCGTTCAAGGGCGACGCGTCCTACTGGTCGCTGCCGGACGCCCCGGACCTCGTCTGGACGTACCCCGACCCGAAGCCGGAGGTCGCCGAGATCAAGGACCACCTGTGCTTCTACGGAGTAGAAGTCGTCTGAGTCCAGGACCGGGACAGGAAGCCCCTGTCAGGAGGGCCTCAGACGGAGGACCTCAGACCGACGCGGCGGCCGTCCGCGCGGTCGTCGCGATCGTCGCCGAGCCCACCACCCGAGTGTCGTCGTACAGGACGATCGCCTGGCCGGGGGCAACACCCCGGACGGGCTCGGTGAACCGCACCCGGAGTTCGCCGTCGACGAGCTCCGCCGCCACCTCGGTCTCGCCCCCGTGCGCGCGCAGCTGGGCCGTGTACGTGCCCGGTCCTGTCGGGGCGGCGCCGCACCAGCGGGGCCTGATCGCCGTCAGGGCGTCCACGTCGAGGGCGGCGGCGGGGCCCACCGTCACCGTGTTGTCGACCGGCGAGATGTCGAGGACGTAGCGCGGCTTGCCGTCCGCGGCGGGGGTGCCGATGCGCAGCCCCTTGCGCTGGCCGATCGTGAAGCCGAACGCTCCCTCGTGGGTGCCGAGGACCTCGCCGGACTCGTCGACGATGTCGCCCTCCGCCTTGCCCAGCCTGTTCGCCAGGAAGCCCTGGGTGTCGCCGTCCGCGATGAAGCAGATGTCGTGCGAGTCCGGCTTCTTGGCGACGGCCAGGCCGCGGCGCTCGGCCTCCACGCGGATCTCGTCCTTGGTGGTGACCGTGTCGCCGAGCGGGAAGAGGGCGTGCGCGAGCTGACGGCCGTCCAGTACGCCCAGGACGTACGACTGGTCCTTGGCCATGTCCGAGGCGCGGTGCAGCTCACGCGTGCCGTCCTCGTTCACGATCACCTTGGCGTAGTGCCCCGTGCAGACCGCGTCGAAGCCCAGGGCGAGGGCCTTGTCGAGCAGGGCCGCGAACTTGATCTTCTCGTTGCAGCGCAGGCAGGGGTTCGGGGTGCGCCCGGCCTCGTACTCGGCGACGAAGTCCTCGACCACGTCCTCTCGGAAGCGCTCGGCGAGGTCCCACACGTAGAAGGGGATGCCGATGACGTCCGCGGCGCGGCGGGCGTCGCGCGAGTCCTCGATGGTGCAACAGCCGCGCGCGCCCGTGCGGAACGATTGGGGGTTCGCCGAGAGGGCGAGGTGGACACCGGTCACGTCGTGTCCGGCTTCCGCGGCGCGGGCCGCGGCGACGGCGGAGTCCACGCCGCCGGACATGGCGGCCAGTACGCGGAGGGGGCGGGGGCGCTGCGAGATCTCAGTCATAACCCTTCAAGGGTAAGGGTCCGCGGGAACCGAAGCCCGCGGGTATCCGTTCACGACTACATGCACGATCAGGTGGGGGAGACGTCGAACGACTCGGACCGGCGCATCGGGCGCCGTGCGCTGCTCATCGGCGGGGCGGCGGCCGCGGTGGGCACGGCCGTGCTGGCCCGTGACGAGCTGGGGCGCCTGTGGTGGCGGCTGCCGAGCGTGGACAAGCCGCGCAAGGAGGGCGAGGTCGACTACCGCGGTGCGCGCTGGGTGGCGGCGTCCCCGGCGAACTGGCGGATGGCGGACCGGCCCGAGGACTACGGGATAGACCGCGTGATCATCCACGTCACGCAGGGCAGCTTCAAGAGCGCGGTGAAGGTCTTCCAGGACCCCGGCCACGGCGCCGCCGCGCACTACATCGTCCGCAAGGACGGTCACATCACGCAGATGATCCGCGAGCTGGACGTGGCCTTCCACGCGGGCAACCGCGACTTCAACGAACGCAGTGTCGGCATCGAGCACGAGGGCTTCGTGGACCGGCCGCAGGACTTCACGGACGCGATGTACGAGGCGTCGGCGCGCCTGACGGCACGCGTGTGCGCGCGGTACGACCTACCCGTCGACCGGGAGCACATCATCGGCCATGTCGAGGTGCCCGGCACCGACCACACGGACCCTGGGCCGCACTGGGACTGGGACCGGTACATACCGCTGGTGCGGAGGGCGGCCGAGCAGGCGGCCGCCACCGGGTCGGCGACGCCCACGGGCAGCGCCTAGCCGACGCGCCGGGCGCGGGTCTCAGCTCAGCCCCGCGTTGCGGGCGCGCTCCACCGCCGGGCCGATCGCCCTCGCCACCGCCTCGACGTCCGTCTCCGTGGAGGTGTGGCCGAGGGAGAAGCGCAGGGTGCCGCGGGCCAGGTCCGGGTCGGTCCCGGTGGCGAGGAGGACATGGCTGGGCTGGGCCACGCCCGCCGTGCAGGCGGAGCCCGTGGAGCACTCGATGCCCTGGGCGTCCAGGAGCAGGAGCAGCGAGTCGCCCTCGCAGCCGGGGAACGTGAAGTGCGCGTTCGCGGGCAGGCGGCCCGCGCCGGCGGGGTCGCCGCCGAGGATGGCGTCCGGGACGGCCTTGCGTACGGCGTCCACCAGGTCGTCGCGCAGTCCGCCGATCTCGCGGGCGAACCACTCGCGCTCCTCGGCGGCGGTCCGGCCCGCCACGGCGAACGCGGCGACGGCGGGCACGTCCAGGGTGCCGGAGCGCACATGGCGCTCCTGGCCGCCGCCGTGCAGGACGGGTACGGGGCTGTACTCGCGGCCGAGCAGCAGCGCGCCGATGCCGTACGGGCCGCCGATCTTGTGCCCTGACACCGTCATCGCGGCGAGGCCGGAGGCCCCGAAGTCCACCGGGATCTGGCCGAAGGCCTGGACCGCGTCGGCGTGCAGCGGGATGCCGAACTCCCCTGCCACGTCCGCCAGTTCGCGGACCGGCATGATCGTGCCGATCTCGTTGTTGGCCCACATGACCGTGGCCAGGGCGACGTCGTCGGGGTTGCGGGCGATGGCCTCGCGCAGGGTTTCGGGGTGGACGCGGCCGTACGGGTCGACCGCGAGGTACTCGACCGTGGCGCCCTCGTGTTCGCCGAGCCAGTGGACCGCGTCGAGGACGGCGTGGTGCTCCACCGGGCTGGCGAGGACCCGGGTGCGGGCCGGGTCGGCGTCGCGGCGGGACCAGTACAGGCCCTTCACGGCGAGGTTGTCGGCCTCGGTGCCGCCGGAGGTGAAGACCACCTCACTGGGGCGCGCGCCGAGGGCGTCCGCCAGGGTTTCGCGGGCTTCCTCGACCGTCCGGCGGGCGCGGCGGCCGGCGGCGTGCAGGGAGGAGGCGTTGCCGGTGACGGCGAACTGGGCGGTCATTGCCTCGACCGCCTCCGGAAGCATGGGCGTGGTCGCGGCGTGGTCGAGGTAAGCCATGGTGAGCCGATTCTACGGGCCCGGTCCCGACGGCTTCGGCCGGTGGGTTCGGCGTCGGCCTCAGAAGCTCCACGACAGCGTGTTGTCCGCCGACATGAAGGCCGCCAGGACCAGCAGGTCGGCGACGCCGAGGCCGAGGCCGAGGAAGGCGCGGCCGCGGCGCGCGGTGCCGCGGTAGAGCGCGATCGAGGCCAGCGTGATGGCGACGGGGCCGAGGAAGAGGTTCAGGGCCAGGAGGCCGACGAGGCCGAGGATGAAGGACGCGACGGCCATGCCATCGGCGTCACGGACGGTGCTCCGGCGCCGCGGGGCGGCGGTCGTGAGTTCCATGATTCTGCTCCCAACAGGCGGTCGTACGTGGTCGGTCGGTGTTCAGCGGTCGATGTCTCGGTCAGTTGCTGGTGCCGCGTCGGCGGCCGTGGCGCTCGCGGGCCGCGAAGACGGCCAGCCAGACACCGATGACGGCGGCGGCGACGAGGGAGAACGAGAGCGGCGCGTGGGCGACGGTGCCCAGCATGACGCCCAGCAGCATGAGGGCTGCGACGAGGAACAGCATGAGATACCTCTCCTGGCGACAACTCGGTGAACGCTTGTGGTTACAGTTGTTCACTGACTCTTGAGTCTAGCGCGTTCGACGGCTTTCCAATTCCGGAGAACAGTTGTTAACTGCATGGCATGAGTCACATTCTCGGCGTCCGGCAGGTCCAGAAGCAGAAGACCCGACAGGCGCTCCTGGACGCCGCGTTGAGCCTGCTGGAGGAGCAGAGCCTGAGCAGCCTGGGCCTGCGCGAGGTCACCCGGGCCGTCGGTGTCGCCCCGACCGCCTTCTACCGGCACTTCCACTCGACGGCGGATCTCGGCGTCGTCCTGGTCGAGGAGGCGCTCGGCAGCCTGCACCCGATGATCTCCGGCACGGTGTCCGCGGACGGCGACAGCGACGAACGCATAGCGCGTGCCGTGTCCCTGATCGCCCGTCACGTGCGGGAACACCCCGCGCACATCCGCTTCATCGCGCGCGAGCGCAACGGCGGCGTGCAGAAGGTCCGGGCCGCGATCGCCGAGCAACTGGACCGGTTCACCGACGAGGTGAAGGCCGCGCTGGCCGAGGACCCGGAGTCGGCCGGCTGGAGCGACGACGACCTGCTGATGCTGGCCGGCCTCTACGTCGACCAGATGCTGATGACCGCCAGCACCTTCCTGGAGTCGTCCCCCGAGGAACAGGACCAGGTGGCCCTGGTGGCGACCCGCCGGATGCGGCTGATCAGCATCGGCCGCCGCCACTGGCTGGGCTGAGCCCCGGCCCTGCCCTGCCCTGCCCCTCCCTGCCTCCGGTGTCTTCGGCCGTACCCGGGGACCGGGGCCGAAGACCGTCCGGCCAAGGGCGGGCGCCGCACCACGGGTCCGTCCCGTTCCGGTCTCCCGCTTCCGCCGGGCCGTCTCCCCCGTCGTCCGGCGCGGTGGTCGCCAGCTCGAACCAGACGCCCTTGCCTTCGCCGTGCTCCATGACGCGGCACCCCCACCGGTGGGAGAGCGCGGCGATCAGGAGCAGACCACGACCGCCCTCGCCGTCCGCGGCGCCGTCGATGCCGTCGATGCCGTCGATGCCGTCAGTGTCCGCCGCAGCGTCGCCAGTGGCCGGTTCACCGCCGTCGCCCCGGCGCGGCAGCACCGGGAAATCCCGCCGTTCGTCCGCCACTTCGCAGCGCAGCGCGTCGGAGCCCAGTGTCAGGGTGAGCCGGAAACGGCCGCCGGCGTGCACGATCGCATTGGTGGCGAGCTCACTGACCAGCAGCTCCGCGGTGTCCGTCTGGTCCTGGATGCCGTAATCGGCCAGCCACTTGCGGACTATGCTCCGGGCCTCGCGAACCGAGGACCTTCCAGGACCGAGGATCGCTGTGTAACTGCCGCCCGCGGGCGGCAGGCCGCGCGAATGGGCGTTCGGCATGGTCTCTTCCCCTTCGGCCCTGGGGCCCGGCTGTTCCGAAGGCGGGACCTTCGTCGGTCCCGCACAGGAGTCAACCGTGCACCTGCCGCCCCCTTCGAGGCGCGGGGGGAACTACCCGGATTTCCACCCGCGGGTCCGTCAACCGACGGACGCGAGAGCCGTCTCCATCCGGATGCTCCATCCCTCCCCGCCGGACTCGCGGGACCGCATGTCCACGAACTCGCAGACCTGGCGGGTGTTCCAGAGGCCGTCCTCCGGCCGCGCCTCGGGGCCCGGCGGCCGGAAGCCGAGGAACGGGTCGGTGATGCGTCCGCGTGAGGTGCGCAGTTCGCAGACGATGCGCTCCCGGGTCGACCACAGCAGCAGGCGGGCCTGCTCGCAGCCCTGGCCCACCGCGTAGTCCGCGGCGCCGGACACGGCCTCCCCGAAGCGTTCGGCCCGCTCGGCCGCCATCCCGCGGGTCACCGCCTGTTCCGCCGCGAACCGGCGGCCCGCGGTCATGTCGCCGACGAGTCCGACCCCGGCCGTGTCCGGCGGCGGCGCGGGCAGCGGGCCGGTCTCCAGGGCCGCGTAGACGGCGGGTTCCGTGTACAGCGGGCTGGGCCGGACACCCTGCCGGTCCCGTTCCGTCGGGTGGGTACGCCGGGCCGCTTCGATGACGGCGGGAGGGGCGGTGCGGGTGTCGTACAGGCACATCAGCTCGGGGGGAAAGCCGGTGAAGAGTTCGGTCACCAGTGCCTCGTACCGCTGCCACTCGGTGGTCTGGCGGGCCGAGCGGCCGTCCCAGAGCGGTTCGCCGGTCATGTGGATCCGGCCGGTGGGGCCCGCGTGCGCGGCGTAGTAGTCGAGAGCGACGACCAGGTCGTTCGCCGGTGTGCCGCGGTACCAGTGCGCGGACTCGTGGAAGTCCACGTGGCGGGCGTCGGGGCCGAGCGCGTCCCGCAGCAGGCCGAGCTTGCGTGCGGTGCTCATCGCCATCGGGTCCGGTTCGTCCTCGGCGGCGATGCCCTCGCGGAGAAACGGCACCACCACCGCGAGGAACTCCTCGTCACTGGAGTGGATGCCCACATGGTGCCTGGCGCACATGCCGGGTTGCTGGTGATCCATCTGCCTGCCTCGCTCTCGTGGTGACTGTTCCGATGTACCGACCGACTCTTCCCGTATGCCTTGCATGTCCTGTCAGTCGGTCGGTCGGTTCTTCCTGTGGCCGTTTCACGCGCGTACGTCGCGGCGCCCCTCGGCCCAGACGGCGACCTGGCTGCGCGAGGTGAATCCCAGCTTGCTGAGGATCCGTTCCACGTGGCCCTCCGCCGTGCGCCGTGCGACGACCAGCCGGTCGGCGATCTGCTGGTTGCTGAGCCCCTGGGCGATGAGCTCGGCGACCTCGGCCTCACGGCGGGTGAGCCGGCCGTCGAGCACGGGCCGGCCGGGGGTTTTCCGCTCTCCGAGCGCGTAGCCCACCGCCTCGTCGCAGGACAGCTCCAGGCCCTCGCGGTACGCGGTCTTGAAGGCACGGTCGCCCAGCAGCTCGCGGGCCTCCCCCTCGGCCACGGCACGTACGGGACCGTGGGACTCGGTGTCGGGGACGGCACTGACGGTGTCCTGCCAGATCCGCCGGGACGCGCCGAGCAGGATGGCGGCGCGTCGGCCCTCGCCGTCCTGGACATGGACCGCGGCGAGCAGTTCCAGCGTCATGGCGATTCCGAACAGGTCGCCGACCACCCGTTTGAGCCGCAGGCATTCCTGGGCGTGGGTCCCGGCCGTCGCCCGGTCGCCCTTGGACCATTCGGCGAGGGCGAGAACGCGCAGCAGGTACGAGTGGATCCACTGCTCACCGTGCGACAGGCAAGTCTGCCGGAACTCCTCGCACAGGGCCATGGCTCGGTCGTACTCGCCCTGGAGGGTGAGCACGAAGGCCAGCTCCACGTACTTGAAGCCCACCAGGCTCATCAGCTCGCCCTCGACCGGCGGCCGGGAGATGGCCTCCTCGTACACGGCACGCGCCCCCGGATAGTCGCCGCTGAGCAAGGGGGCACCGCCCCGGGTGAAGAAGGTGTGCGCCGCCTCGGCCCGGTCGCCGAGGCGCAGGGCCAACTCGTACGACTCGTCCGCGAGCGGCGCCGCTCGCGCGGTGTCGCCCTGGCCCAGCAGCACCATGGCCAGTACCCACAGCGCCCGCGCCCGGGCACGGGTCGGCCGGGGCTCGGGCTCGGCGGCGAGCAGCCGGTCGAGCCAGTGCCTGCCCTCCGTCCAGGTCCCGCAGGCGATCCAGAAGAACCACAGGTGTCCGGCCGTCCGCAGCCCGGCCTGACCCTCGCCCGGGGTGCTCAGGCAGAAGTCGAGGGCGGAGCGGATGTTGTCCAGCTCGGCGTGCAGTCGCCGTGCCAACCGCGGCTGGTCGGGGCCGAACCACCGCTGCTCGCACTCCTCGGCGAGCCGCAGACACCAGTCGCGCGCCCGGCGTCTGGTCCACTCCTCCGCACCGGTGCCGCCCTCGCGGAGCTTGTCGAGCCCGTACTGCCGGATCGACTCCAGCATCCGGTACCGGGCGAAGAGGGCATCGCCGTCCCGGACCAGCAGCGACTTGTCGACCAGGCCGACGACGGCGTCCACGATCTCGTCGTGGCCGAGGCCGGGACCGGCGCAGACCTCCTCCGCCGCGTCCAGGTCGAAACCGCCGGCGAAGACCGAGGCGCGCGCCCACACCTCCTGCTCCTGCGGCGTGCACAGCTCGTGGCTCCAGTCGACGGCCGCCCGCAGGGTGCGGTGGCTGGACAGACTGTCCTCGTCGCCGGCCAGCAGCCGGTGGCGCCGGTCCAGCCGTTCGAGCAGTTGCTGTACGCCCAGGGTGCGCAGCCGCGCCGCCGCCAGTTCGATGGCGAGCGGCAGCCCGTCCAGCCGGTGGCACAGGGCGGCCACCACATCCTGGTTGTCCGCGGTGAGCGCGAACCCGGGCAGCGGGCCCGCGGCCCGGTCGGCGAAGAGCGCGAGCGCCGGATACTCCAGGGCGGGGTTCGGCGGCAGCGGCTCACCGGGAGAGGGCGTCGGCAGCGGTCGTACCTCCAGCACATGCTCGGCCGTCACGCCCAGCCGGTGCCTGCTGGTGGCCAGGACGCGTACCCGCGCGGTCTCCGCCAGCAGCGTTTCGACGAGCCGGGCGCAGGCGTCCACCAGGTGCTCGCAGTTGTCCAGGACCAGGAGCAGTTCCCGGTCCCCGAGCCGGTCGACCAGGGCCCGGACGGGCGAGCGGCCCGAACCGTCCCGGATGCCCAGCGCTTCGATCACCGCGAGGGGCACCAGCGACTCGTCGCGTACGCCGACCAGCTGGACGAGGTGGATCCCGTCGGGGTGGAGCCGTTCCAGCCGGGGCACGGTGTGCAGGGCCAGTCTGGTCTTCCCCACCCCGCCCGTCCCGGTCAGGGTCACCAGCCGGTGGGCGGCCAGCAACCGCTTCACCTCGGCGGTCTCCTGCCGTCGGCCGACGAACGCCGTCCTCCTCGGCATCGGCCCGACGGCCCCTCGCGCCAAGGCTCCGCTCACGATCGAACCCGCCTCCGAGTGCTCTGCCCAGTGCTGCGTCCGGTGCTCACCGCGGCGGGCAGGTCCCGGTGAGCAGGCACTCCGGGAACACTAGGGGCGACCTGCGGGCAAAACACCGCAAGCACGGTATTGACCACGGACAGCGCGCTTCCTGACAGAAAAATGCGCGGAGTTGCCAGAGCGGAGTTGCCGGTCAAGACCGCGCCCACCGGAAGCCGGGCCCCTCGCGGACACGGAATTCACCGGCGCCGGACGGTCCCGCCGGCCGTTCGGCCCGCGCCGCCGTACACCGCCATGACCGAAGCCGCCACCCGCGCCAGTTCCTCCCGTACCTCGGGCGGTGAGAGCACCTCCAGCCGGTCGCCGAAGGCGAGCAACGGCCGTGCCTCGCCGACGACTCCGTAGGTGAGCCGCGCGGTGACCCACGGGCTCTCCCCGTCGTCCTCTGGCGGCTCGGTGAGCGCGCCGCCGTGCAGGCGCAGGAACAGGTCGAAGCGGTCGCGCCGCACCCGCACCGTCAGGTCGATCCCGCCCGGCCGCTCCTCGACCTGACGCCGCAACTCCTCCCAGACGTCGGCGAGTTCGACGCCGGGACGGCGTCTGACCGGCGCTTCCGTGAGACGGGCGGACCGCACGCGGTCGGCCCGGAAGAGCCGCGGCCCGCCGCGCCGGTCGGCGACCAGGTACCAGATGCCCGCCTTGGAGACGAGCCCGTAGGGGTCCACGGTGTACGCGCGCGGCTCCGTGTCGCCGCTGTGGCGGTAGCTCAGCCGCAGCCGGCGGTCGGCGAACACCGCGTCCTGGAGCGTGGCCAGGTCGACCGCGGCCTGCGGGCCGCCCTTCCAGCGGGTGGCGTCGACGAGGATGCGCCGGCCGGCCTCCTCGGCGGCGGGCCGGTACGGCTCCGGCAGCGCGGCCATCACCTTGCGCAGCGCGGAACCGAGTGCCGCGTCCAGGCCGAGCGCGGCGTGCGCGCCCCGGGCGGCCAGGATGAACAGCGCGCGCGACTCGTCGGCGGTCAGTCCCGTGACGTCCGTACGGAATCCGGCGAGCAGCTCGATCCCGCCGTGCCGCCCGCGCTCGGCGTACACCGGGACGCCGGAGGACGACAGCGCCTCGACGTCCCGGTAGATGGTGCGCACCGACACCTCTAGGCGCTCGGCGAGTTCGTGCGCGGGCACCCGGCCGCGGGTCTGGAGCAGCAGGAGGATCGAGAGCAGCCGGTCGGACTTCACGCCCTCAGCGTACGAATCGGCCTCCCGTGCCCGGCATACGGATCGGCTTCCCCCGTCCGCGTGCGGATCAGCCGAGCCGCGCCCGGGCCAGCTGGCGGGACTGCGCGACCAGCCGGTCCTCGCTGTCCCACACCTCGGCGTCCTCCTCCAGGAAGCCGCCCGCGAGGTTGCGGGTGGTGATGGAGACGCGGACGGGTCCCGGGGCCGGGCGGCGGCGCACGTGCACGGTCAGCTCGACGGTCGGGACCCAGCCGGTCAGGCCGATCTCGAAGGCGGTCGGCGGCAGCGCGTCCACCGCGAGGAGCAGCGAGAAGGGGTCCTGGTCCCGGCCGTCGGCGAGGCCGAACCAGGCCCGCATCTCGCCCTTGCCGGACGGCGACCCGAGCGCCCAGCCCAGGGTGGCGGGGTCCAGCTTGAGCATCAGGCGGTCGGTGATGGCGGAGCTGCCGGGGACCGGGGCGGGACCGTCCTCGGGACCGAAGCACTGGTCCATCGGCGGGAACGCGGGCGGCTTCGCGCTCGTACGGACGTCGTCGGGCAGGCTGTCGAGGTCCCCGTAGGAGGCGAGCACGCGGATCCGCTCGACCTCGCGGCCCTCGTCGTCGTACTGGAACAGGGAGGCCTGGCCGGTGGAGAGGGTGCGACCGGTGCGTACGACGTCCGTGCGGACGACCGCCGGGCCCGGCTGGGACGCGGTCAGATAGTGCGCGGAGATCGTGAACGGGTCGGAGTGCGGCAGGGCGTCCGCGAGTGCGCGGCCGAGGACGGCCAGCAGATAGCCGCCGTTGACGGCGCTGATGATCGCCCACCCCGCGGAGAGGTCGATGTCGTATACGCCGGGCTCGCGTCGCGTGGCCGCGGTGTCGCGGTCGAACTCGCTGTCGCCGATCCTGGCCTGTACCGCGTGCGCGGATGCTGCTTCTGACATGCATGAACGGTACAACAGGAAATTACTAAGCAGTAGCTTTTGCTGTTTCGATCACGTGAATCAGTCCTCGGCCTCGACCGCCGTCGACCGCCGGTTCCAGGCCCGCGGCGCGCGCCAGTGGTACCGCATCGCGAGCAGCCGCAGCACGAACGCGGTCACGACGGCGAGCGCGGTGGTGAGGGTGGAGAGCATGTCGTAGCGGATGCACAGGACGATCATCGTGGCGCCGACGATCGCGGGTACGGCGTAGAGGTCGCGGTCCCAGCGCAGCAGCGAGGGGACCTCGTTGGCGAGGACGTCGCGCAGCACACCGCCGCCGACCGCCGTCGCAAGACCCAGGGCCGCCGACGCGGTGAGGCCGAGACCGTACTCGTACGCCTTCGTCGTGCCGGCCACGCAGAACAGGCCGAGTCCGGCGGCGTCGAAGACGTTCACGCCGGTCTGGATCCGCTCCACCTCCGGATGCAGGAAGAAGACCAGGAGCGCGGCCAGTAGCGGAGTGAGGAAGTACCCCAGGTCCGTGAACGCGGCCGGCGGTACGGCCCCGATGACCAGGTCGCGCAGCAGTCCGCCGCCCAGTGCGGTGACCTCGGCGAGGACGGCGATGCCGAAGACGTCGAAGTTCTTGCGGACGGCCAGCAGGGCGCCGGAGATCGCGAAGACGAAGATCCCGATCAGATCGAGCACATGCTGGACGGACGGGCTGAAGAGTTGTTCGAGCACCGGGACATTCTCACCCGGCGCCGGACACGCATCGAGCGGGAGAGCGCCTGACCTGCGCTCTCCCGCTCGGGTGCGGTGTGCTCGGATACCGGGTACCGGACACCCGGTGCCCGGTACCGCTCCGGTTCGGGGCCTACTTCTCGGTCGGCTCCGGACGGTCGGTGTCCGCCTCGGGCGTCCCCTCAGGTGTCCCCTCGGGCGACTCCGCGGAAGCCGCGGGCGTCTCGTTCGAGACCTCGGCGTCGGCCGCCGCGGCGCCCGGAGTCCCGGACTCCTCGGCCGCCTTGGTGACCGGCTTGTCCGCGACCTCGGCGACCGGCTCGTCCGGAACGTCGGCGTCCTTGGCGACCGGCTCGTCCGGGACGTCGGCGTCCTTGGCGACCGGCTCGTCCGGGACGTCGGCGTCCTTGGCGACCGGCTCGTCCGGGACGTCGGCGTCCTTGGCGACCGGCTCGGCGTCGGCCGCCGCGGCCTCCGCCGCCTTGGCCTCCGTCAGTTCGGCCGCCGTTCCCACGGCCACCAGGTCGACCGCGTCGCGCGCCGCCGTCAGCAGAACCGTGTCCTGCGGCTGCTGGTCCTCGAAGTTCTCCGGGTGGTGGCAGGCCACCTCCTGACCCGGCTTCAGCGCCACGAGCGGCGGCTCGACGGTCGTGCAGATCTGCGTGGCCTTCCAGCACCGCGTGTGGAAGCGGCACCCGGTCGGCGGCGAGATCGGCGACGGCACGTCGCCCTTGAGCAGGATGCGCTCGCTCTTGGCCGACCGGCGCCTGGGGTCCGGAATCGGCACGGCCGACATCAGCGCCTTGGTGTACGGGTGCATCGGCGCCTTGTACAGCGAGTCCCGGTCGGCCAGCTCGACGATCTTGCCGAGGTACATCACGGCGATACGGTCCGAGACATGGCGTACGACGGACAGGTCGTGCGCGATGATCACGTACGTCAGGCCCAGCTCCTGCTGGAGGTCGTCCAGCAGGTTCACGACCTGGGCCTGGATCGACACGTCGAGCGCGGAGACCGGCTCGTCCGCCACCACCATCTTCGGGTTGAGCGCGAGCGCGCGGGCGATACCGATGCGCTGACGCTGGCCGCCGGAGAACTCGTGCGGGTAGCGGTTGTAGTGCTCGGGGTTGAGGCCGACCACCGACAGCAGCCGCTGGACCTCCTTCTTGACACCGCCCTCGGGCGAGACGCCCTGGAGCTTGAAGGGGGCGCTGATGATCGTGCCGATGGTGTGCCGCGGGTTCAGCGACGAGTACGGGTCCTGGAAGATCATCTGGACGTCACGGCGCATCGGCCGCATCGCGCTCACACCGAGGTGCGTGATGTCCCGGCCCTCGAACTCCACGGTGCCCGCGGTCGGTTCGAGCAGCCGGGTGATCAGCCGGCCCATGGTCGACTTGCCGCAGCCGGACTCGCCCACGACGCCGAGGGTCTCGCCGGACTTGACCTCGAAGTCGATGCCGTCGACCGCCCGCACCGCACCGACCTGCCGCTGGAGCAGGCCTTTGCGGATCGGGAAGTGCTTCTGCAGCCCGGTCACCTTCAGCAGGGTCTCGCCGGGGGCGGCGTCCTTGGTGAGGGTCGCGCCGCCGCTCTGCGGGGAAGGGGTCACTGCTTTGTCCTCGCTCACAGCTTGGGCGCAATCTCTTCGGTCCAGATCCGCTCCCGCTGCTCCTGCGTCATGTGGCAGGCGGCCCAGTGCTCGCTGCCGACCTGCGACAGCTCGGGGCGGACCGTGCGGGTGACGTTGTCCTTGGGGACGTCCGCGTACGGGCAGCGCGGGTTGAAGGCGCAGCCCGACGGGATGTTGATCAGCGAGGGCGGCGAGCCCTTGACCGGGATCAGCCGTTCGGTCTGCTCGCGGTCCAGGCGGGGCATCGAGCCGAGCAGGCCCCACGTGTACGGGTGCCGGGGCTCGTAGAAGACCTTCTCGGCCGGACCGCGCTCGATGCAGCGGCCGCCGTACATCACCAGGATGTCGTCGGAGAGCTCGGCGACGACGCCCAGGTCGTGGGTGATGATGATGACTGCGGAGCCGAACTCCTGCTGCAGGTCCCGGATGAGGTCGAGGATCTGCGCCTGGACGGTCACGTCCAGGGCGGTCGTCGGCTCGTCCGCGATCAGCAGCTCGGGGTTGTTGACCAGCGACATCGCGATCATCGCGCGCTGGCGCATACCGCCGGAGAACTCGTGCGGGTAACTGTCGATCCGCTTGTCCGGCTGGGGGATGCCCACCCGGTCGAGCATCTCGATGGCACGCCGGCGGGCCACCTTCTTGTCGACCTTGTGGTGGATCCGGTACGCCTCCACGATCTGCTGGCCGATCGTGTAGTACGGGTGCAGCGCCGACAGCGGGTCCTGGAAGATCATCGCCATCTCGCGGCCACGCAGCTTGCGTACGTAGTCGGGATCGGCGGAGAGCAGTTCCGTGCCGTCGAGCCAGATCTCACCGGAGATCTGCGCCTTGCGCTTGCCGTACTGGCCGGCGGTGTGCAGGCCCATGATGCCGAGCGAGGTCACCGACTTGCCCGAGCCGGACTCGCCCACGATGCCGAGGGTCTTGCCCTTCTCCAGCGTGAAGCTGAGCCCGTCGACGGACTTGACCAGGCCGTCGTCGGTCGGGAAGTGCACCTTCAGGTCGCGGACTTCGAGGAAGGCGGAAGGGGCGGGCGAGTCCTTGACGGGCTCGCTCACGGCCGCTCCGCTCTTGCTGAGTTCGGTCATGAGAGCCTCACTCGGGGGTCGATCACGGCGTACAGCAGGTCCACCAGCAGGTTCGCGACGATCACCGCGAGCGAGGTGATCAGCGTGACTCCCAGGATGACAGGCAGGTCCTTGTCGCTGATCGCCTTGAGGACGGCCTGGCCGAGGCCGGGAAGGCTGAAGGTGGTCTCGGTGAGGATCGCGCCGCCGATCAGCGCGCCGAGGTCCATGCCGAGCATGGTGAGGATCGGCGTCATCGTGGAACGCATCGCGTGCTTGCCGATGACGACGGGTTCGGTCAGGCCCTTGGCCCGGGCGGTACGGATGTAGTCCTCGCCCAGGACCTCCAGCATGGTGGCTCTGGTGATGCGGGCGTACATCGCGGCGTAGAGGAAGGCGAGCGTGATCCAGGGCAGGATCATGCCGCCGAACCAGCCGGTGAAGCTCTCCTCCAGCGGCACGTACTGGGCGTCGAGCCAGCCCAGTCCGTAGCTGAAGATCGCCAGCGACAGCAGGCCGGTGAAGTAGATGGGGAGCGAGACGCCGCCGAGGGCGACGATCATCGCGCCGCGGTCCCAGAGCGAACCGCGCTTGAGCGCGGAGAGCACACCCGCCGCGACACCGAAGATCAGCCACAGGACGGCGGCACCGAGCGCGAGAGCCAGGGTCACTGGGAAGCGGTCGGTGAGCACCGGCCAGATGGCCTGCTCGTTACGGAAGGAGTAGCCGAAGCACGGCGCCGCGCACTCCGTGACGTCACCGCCGCCGGAGTAGGTACGGCCCGCGAAGAGTCCCTTGAAGAACTCCCAGACCTGGAAGAAGATCGGATCTGCCAGACCGAGCTTCTGCCGCACGGCCTCGATGGCCGCGGGGTCCGCCTGCTTGCCCACGAACATCGTGGCCGGGTCCACACCCGCCCAGCGGGGGACGAGGAAGAAGATGCCGAAGACCACCAGAATGATGACCACCAGCATCACTGCGGCGGCGAAGAGCCGCCTGATGAGGTATGCGAGCACTGCTCTCGGCCCGACGGCGGTGCCGCGGGCCACCGGAGGTTGTCCGGTGGCCCGCGGGTCACGCCGCGCCGGCCTTCACCTGCCTTTCGTGCCGTATGGCGGGTGCGCCGGTCGGTGTTACTTCTTCAGGCCGAGGTTGACGAAGTCGTACTGACCGCTGTAGCCGTCGGTCGTGTAGACGTTGGCCAGCCGCGACGAGCGCCAGTTGACGAACTTCTCGAAGACGAAGGGCAGGTAGTAACCGCCCTCCATCACCTTGTGGTTGATCTCCGTGGCGATCCCGGTCTTCTTCGTGTCGTCCAGCTCCTTGACGTAGCTGTCGAAGAGGCCGTCGATCGTCTTGTCCTTGATCATCGCGAAGTTGTTGTTGCCGCTCTCAAGGATGTACGAGCTGTCCCACAGCGGGAGACCGTAGCCCTGGACGGTCGGGAAGTCCGGGCCCCAGCCCATGATGATGATGCCGTAGCCCTTCTTCTTCACGTTGTCCGGGGCACCGATGATGCCGGTGGTCTGCGCACCGTCGTACTGGTCGATCTCGACCTTGACGCCGATCTTCTTCAGCGACGCCTGGAGGGACTCGGCGGTGGCCACCTCGACCGGCTTGTTGTTGCGGACCGCGATGGTGGTGCTGAAGCCGTTCGGCTGGCCGCAGGCCTTGAGCTCTTCCTTGGCCTTGGCGACGTTGCCCTTCTTGTTCGCACCGGCCAGCTCGTACGGGTCGTACTTCTGACCCTCGGAGCCCGGCACGGTCGGCGGCAGCATGTTGGTGCCGATGTCACCGCCGGCGACCGGGCCGCCGCGCGCGGTCTGCAGCGACTCGTGGTCGGCGCCCAGGATCACGGCCTTGCGGCAGTGGATGTTGTCGAACGGCTTCACGGTCTGCGGGAAGACCGCGTAGCGGATGTAACCGGAGACCGGGTTGTCCAGGTTGCCCTTGTGCTGCTTCAGGGCGGTCGTGCGGCCCTGCGGGGACATACCGGTCTGGTTGATGTCCAGGTCGTAGTCGCCGTTGATCAGACGCTGGTCCATGTCATTGGCGTTGGTGAACAGCGTCAGCGAGATCTTGTCCGGGTACGCCTTGCGGACCGGGTCCGAGGAGACCTTCCAGTTCTCGTTGCGCACGAGGACCAGCTTCTTGTTCGGCGTGTACGACTCGAACTTGTACGGGCCGGACGAGAAGGGCCTCAGGCCGTACTTGGACTTGGTGTCCTTGTCCTGGCGGACCGGGGACGCCGAGGTCAGCGCGAGCATCTCCTCGAAGTCGGCGTTCGCCTCGGGCAGCTTGAAGACGATGGTCTTGTCGTCCGGCGTCTCGATCGCCTTCAGACCCAGCTTGTCCTTGGACGTGTCCTTGTACGGGCCCTTGTACTCGGCCTTGGGGTCGAGCACCTGCTGGAGGTAGATCGGGCCGCCGGACAGCACGTCCTGCGCCCACACGCGCTCGATGCCGTACTTGACGTCCTTGGAGGTGATGGGCTTGCCATCCTCCCAGGTGACCCCGTCACGCAGCGTGTACGTGTAGGTCTTGCCGTCGTCGCTGATCTCCGCCGTTTTGGAGGCGAGGTCCGGCGTGATCTCGGCACCCTTGGCGCCGGGCTCCGCCTTGTTGGTCACCAGCTGGCGGCTGTAGTAGCGCATGAAGTTCCACGCCATGCCGTAGTAGCCGCGCGTGGTGTCCCACGAGTCGGCGTCCTGGGCACCGGCGAACTTGAGCTCGCCGCCCTTCTTGGCGAGGTCGGCCTGCGCGACCTTGTTGTTCGCGGCGTCGAAGCCGGCCGCGCCGCTCTTCGAACCGCCGTCGTCGTCGTTGCCGCCGCCGCACGCCGCCGTGGACAGCAGTGCAGCGACCACGGCTGCGGCTGCCACGGCCTGCTTGCGCCGCCCTGTGGTGCGTTGGGTAATCACTCGGATCCTCCGTGTGTGTAGCGGCCCGTCGACAGATGACGAGCCCTGGGGGTACGGCAGTTCAGCGGGAACCCTTCGGGTCGAGCGCATCGCGTACGCCGTCGCCGAAGAGGTTGAAGGAGAGCACGGTGATGAAGATCGCTACACCCGGGATCACCATGTACATGGGGTCCGAGTCGTAGTAGTCGATCGCGGAGGAGAGCATCTGTCCCCAGGAGGCCGTGGGCGGCTTGACGCCCACGCCCAGGAAGCTGAGCGCCGCTTCGGTGAGGATGTTGGTCGGGATCATCATCGTCGTGTACACGATGATGGGCGCGACGAGGTTGGGCAGCAGCTCCTTGAACAGGATGTAGAACCGCCCGGCCCCGAGGCTGCGCGCGGCCTCCACGTACTCGCGCTCACGCAGGGACAGCGTCTGGCCGCGCACCACGCGTCCCACATAGGGCCAGCCGAAGAAGCCGATCACCAGGATCATGACGAACAGGCGAACACCCGTGCCTGTCAGGCCCAGCATCTCGTTCGGCATGACCGAGACCAGCGCGATGATGAAGAGCAGCTGCGGGAAGGCCAGCAGGCCGTCCATGACCCGGCTGATGACCGCGTCCGCCCAGCCGCCGAAGTAGCCCGCGAGCACACCGAGAACGGTGCCGAGCACAACGGCCACCAGGGCCGACAGGAAGCCGACCAGCAGCGATACCCGGGCGCCGTAGACGATCCGGGCGAAGATGTCGCGACCGCTCACGGGCTCCACGCCGAGCAGGTGGTCCCCGCTGATACCGCCCCAGGACCCCTTGGGGGTCGAGAAGAGCGGATCGATCAGGTCCTCGTGGTGGGTCTCCGGGTCCTGCCCCACCAGGTCTGTGATCACCGGGGCGAGAAGCGCGATCGCAATGAGCACGAGAACGATGACGCCGCCCGTCAGGGCAAGCTTGTCCCGCTTCAGCCGCTCCCAGGCGATGCGGCCGAGGGAACGCCCTTGAACGGCCTTCGCCTCGGCGGAGCCGGCGACGAGCGCCGCCTCCTCGGCCGCGCTCGGGGCGGCTTCGGCCGTCGGCTCGTGCAATGGTGCCGTCATCGTGGCAGGGACCCCTCTCAACCGGCGGTAGCCGGCCCACACTTGCCGCTGTAGCGGCGTGATCAGTCCGTCGTACACAGGGGCGAAACCCCCTGGACCGGGAGTCTTCAACGCCTCAGCGATCTGTAGCCAGACTTGACGGTGAATGGATGCGCAAACGTGATGCTGTCTGGGGGATTCCGTTATCCGAACGTCAGGTAACGGGGGTCGGACGCGGTACAAATGGGGCGCAAGGTGCCTTGCGCCCCATTTACCCGCGTAGATCGGGTGATTTCGCCCGAGCATAGCGCGAGCGCCGAGCAGGCGCGCGACGCAGGGGCCTCAGTACGTGCCCGGGTACCCGTACCCGCCCGCGACCGGCGCCTGGGCGGGGGCCGCGTGCGCCTCGCGGTCGTAGAACGGCCGCGCGTTGGCCCGCATCCACAGGGCCACCGGGTCGTACTCGTCGGACATCGCGAGGGTCGACACCGGAAGACCGTCCGGCACCGCGCCGATGGACTGCTGCATCATCGCCCGCACCGAGTCCACGGCGGGCGGGCTGGTGTCGTACACATCGAGCCCGATGGCCAGATACGGCGCACCGAGCGCGGGCTGCACCCAGGCGCGGCGCAGCGAGCGCACCGCGGAGGTCCGATGCGCGTTCTGGGTGAGGAGGGCGTAGAACTGCGGGATCTCGATGCCCGGCTCGGACAGCCGGAGCGGTCCCGCAGGCTGCCGCTCCAGGCCGGTGGCGATACGGCGCAGATCCAGCCAGGGGATGCCGACGCCGCCGCCCGGGGCGTGCGGGTTCAGCCAGAGGCCGTAGTGGTCGGGGTAGAGGGTGCGGGCGACGTCGAGGCCGTCGACCACCTCGTACGAACGGTTCCAGCCGCTGGCCGAGAGCTCCTGGGCGGAGGTGACGCAGGGGGCGTAACCGAAGCCCTCCACCTCCATGTTCCCGTACTGGGCGTCCGGCGAGCCGGCCTGGCCGTGCCAGAGCAGCATCCAGACCTGACCGGACGACGGGGTCGCGAGGGCGCGCAGGAGCGCCTCGTAGGCGTCGTAACGCCCGGGCGTCACTTGGCGCAGCATGTGCTCGACCTGCCCGGCCGCAGCCGTGCCCGACGCGCTCACCTTCTACCGCCCCTTCGCGACATCCCTGACATACGGATACATACGAGTCCAGTTCGACCGGGAGGCAGCGCGCACTTGAACGCGACGCCGCCCTGCCGGGTCATGAAACCAGCTTAAGCGGGGATGACGCTCCGCCGGGGGAGCCGGGTTGCAACTCGGGGCTTGCTGTCGGTGGGATGGTGCGGGTTCGTTGTGGCTGGGCGCTCCCCCACTCTCGGCTTCGCTCGACCGGGGGGACCCCCATCGCGGCGGAGCCTCACATGTCACAGCCCCGCACCCCTTCGGGGCGTGTCAATGGGACTGGTAGAAGGGCCGCACCCGCTCGCGCAGCCAGTCGCCCACCGGGTCCTGGGCCACGTCGAGGAACACGAGGTTCACCGGGTGTTCCAGCGGGGCCAGGCCGAGGGCCCGGCCGAGGGCGTCCAGCGGGAGCGTCCGTACGACCTCGTCCCAGTGGGTCAGCTCGACCCCGATGAACATCACGGGGTCGCCGCCCTCGATGCTCGCCAGGCAGCGGCGGGCGCTCAGCACGACCCCGGTCGCCGCGAACTCCGCCGAGGCCGCGGCCAGGAAGTCCAGCGGGTCGTGCTGCCAGTCGGGCTGGAAAAGCCGCACCCGACCGCCGCTCGCGGGCCCGTCCAGCGGCGTCCGCCCGGACCGGGCGAGCTCGGCCACGGCGAGCGGCGGCAGCGGTACGCCGACCGTGCCGTCCGGGTTCACCGCGATGCCCGCCTGGGGCGGCAGCCCGCGCGCGAACTCGACGGCGGGCGCGACCGTGTAGGGCATGCGGTCGCCGGTGACCTGGCGGAACTGCTGCTCCGAGCTGAAGACCGGCACGTACGCCTGTCCGTCGAGCTCTATCGTCGGCAGGTCGAGCGGGCCGCTGTGCGGGCCGCCGCCGTTGGGCAGCGGCACCCACAGGAAGCTGCGGCCGAGGACCTCGACGAGCCGGGCGCCCGTCGAGGGCGACGCGGCGACACCGAGCGACGCGGCCAGCACCTCCTCCAACTCGTTGCCGGGCCAGCCGGCGTGGGGATGGGGGTGCGCCTGTGCCGAGAAGTCCTGTGCCGGGAAGTCCTGTGCCGGAATGCCCTGTCTCGGGATGTCCTGTGCCGGGATGTCCATCTGCCTGCCTACCGCCTGCTCGAACTGCCTTCTGCGGCTGACGAGATTACTCGTACGCGCCCTCAGTCGCCGAAGTCGATCCGCCGCAGGACGTCCGCCGCGGTCCGGTCGACGAGGACCGCCGAACCGCAGCCGTCCGGGAGGTCGCCCTGCTCCACGGAGCGCAGCAGCCGGGCGACCGCGCCGCGGTGCCGCGCGAACGCGTACCGCGAGACGCCGCGGCCGCGCTCGCGCTGGCCGTCCAGGGCGGTGCCGGGGTCGACGTCGAGCAGCAGCAGGTGCAGCGTGCCGCCGCGGCGGCGGGCGTCGCGCGCGAGCCAGCTGCGCACCCAGGCCTGCGTACCGCAGTCGTGCACGACGACGCCCTCGCCGGAGCGCAGGGCCCGGCGCAGGCCCGCGTAGTGCGCGACGCGAACGAGGGGGCGGTAGACCGCGTACGGCAGAAAGCGGGAAAGGCGGCCGTCCCAACGGTCGCGGGTGTCCTGGGAGTCGATGCGCCGGCCCGTCACCGCGCGCCGCATCAGGGTCGACTTGCCGCTGCCCGGCAGTCCCGTGACCACGACCAGGTCGGCCGCGCCGAAACGGAGGCCGTGCGGGCTGTGCCCCGCGCGCTCCCGCAGATCGCGGACGACGGGCGCCGGAAGCGGGCCGCACGCCTCCCTGGCCGGGGCAGTGGGCTGCTTGGGCAGCGCGAGGGACGCGCTGGTCGCGGTGGTCGCGTACGCCGTGGTCCTGTTCACCCTGTTCGTCCTCCCCATCGGGTCGGAAGACCCATCCCCGTCGAGTGTAAAGAGAAGGTAATGCGCGAGACCCCTCGTTTCTGTTCTTGGTCTGCCACAGGCCCGTCACAGATCACTGTGGATACCTGTGGACGCTGTGCGGCCCCTGTGGAGGACTCCCCTGCCGCGCCGGTCGGATGCGTGCAATGATGTGCGCGCCAACTGCATACCGGCCGCTTGAATCCGCGCGGGAGAGTTCCGGAGACATGTACACGCACGTGTACGGGTTCCCGGGCGCCGAAGGAGCAAGTCCCTCCCTTGAATCTCTCAGGCCCCGTACCGCGCGGGCGAGGCACATCTGAAAAGCGAGCCGCCGACCGGTGGCTCCACCCAAGGTGCAAACCATTGACCTGCCGGTCATGGTGAACCTCTCAGGTTCCGATGACAGATGGGGAGGAACGACCTCGCCGTCATGCCTTGGGAGCCCCACCGATGAGCAGTAACGCCCCTGTTGAACCGCGCCGCACCGCACTCGATTCCCTGCATCGCTCGCTCGGCGCGACGATGACCGACTTCGCCGGCTGGGACATGCCCCTGCGGTACGGCTCCGAGCGCGACGAACACCTCGCGGTACGCACCAGGGCCGGTCTCTTCGACCTCTCCCACATGGGCGAGATCACGGTGACCGGGCCCCAGGCGGCCGCACTGCTCGACTTCGCGCTGGTCGGCAACATCGGAGGCGTGAAGACCGGCCGCGCCCGCTACACGATGATCTGCCGCGAGGACGGCGGCATCCTCGACGACCTGATCGTGTACCGGCTCGCCGACACCGAATACATGGTCGTCGCGAACGCCTCCAACGCCCAGGTGGTTCTCGACGCGCTCGTGGAACGTGCCGGAGGCTTCGACGCCGAGGTCCGCGACGACCGCGACGCGTACGCCCTCCTCGCCGTACAGGGCCCCGAGTCCCCCGGCATCCTGAAGTCGCTCACCGACGCCGACCTGGACGGCCTCAAGTACTACGCGGGCCTGCCCGGCACGGTCGCCGGCGTCCCCGCCCTGATCGCGCGCACCGGGTACACGGGCGAGGACGGCTTCGAGCTGTTCGTCGCCCCGGCCGACGCCGAGAAGCTCTGGCAGGCGCTGACCGAGGCTGGGGGTACCTCCCGGCCGGAGGCTGGGGGAGCCCCGGTCGGGCTCGCCCCCTGCGGTCTCTCCTGCCGGGACACCCTGCGCCTGGAGGCGGGCATGCCGTTGTACGGGCATGAGCTGAGCACCTCGCTCACGCCCTTCGACGCCGGTCTCGGCCGGGTCGTGAAGTTCGAGAAGGAGGGCGACTTCGTGGGGCGCGAGGCCCTGACCGAGGCCGCCGCCCGGGCCGAGTCGTCGCCGCCGCGCGTCCTCGTCGGCCTGGTCGCCGAGGGCCGCCGCGTCCCGCGCGCCGGATACCCGGTCGTCGCCGGCGGCGAGGTCGTCGGCGAGGTCACCTCCGGCGCCCCCTCCCCCACCCTCGGCAAGCCGATCGCGATGGCGTACGTCGACGCCGCGCACTCCGCGCCCGGCACGGCCGGCGTCGCTGTGGACATCCGGGGCAGCCACGAGCCGTACGAGGTCGTCGCCCTGCCGTTCTACAAGCGCCAGAAGTGACACTCGCCCGCCGGGCCCGGAAGTGACACAGGGCACATCCGCCCAGCTCACCACCAGTCTCCACGTCATCAGCACTGTCATCAGCACTCCCCCGCGTACAGGAGAATTCAGGCCATGAGCAACCCCCAGCAGCTGCGCTACAGCAAGGAGCACGAGTGGCTGTCGGGCGCCGAGGACGGCGTCTCGACGGTCGGTATCACGGAGCACGCGGCCAACGCGCTCGGCGATGTCGTGTACGTCCAGCTCCCGGAGGTCGGTGCCGCGGTGACCGCGGGCGAGACCTGCGGCGAGCTGGAGTCGACCAAGTCGGTGAGCGACCTGTACTCGCCCGTCACGGGCGAGGTCACCGAGATCAACCAGGATGTCGTGGACGACCCGGCGCTGGTGAACTCCGCCCCGTTCGAGGGCGGCTGGCTGTTCAAGGTACGCACCTCGGAGGAGCCGAAGGACCTGCTCTCCGCGGACGAGTACACCGAATTCTCCGGCAGCTAAGGACTCCTGACCGATGTCGCTTCTGAACCAGTCCCTGCACGAGCTCGACCCGGACGTCGCCGCCGCCGTCGACGCCGAGCTCGACCGTCAGCAGTCCACCCTCGAAATGATCGCCTCGGAGAACTTCGCTCCGGTCGCGGTCATGGAGGCCCAGGGCTCGGTCCTCACCAACAAGTACGCCGAGGGCTACCCCGGCCGCCGCTACTACGGCGGCTGCGAGCACGTCGACGTCGTCGAGCAGATCGCCATCGACCGCGTGAAGGCCCTCTTCGGCGCCGAGCACGCGAACGTACAGCCCCACTCGGGCGCCCAGGCGAACGCGGCCGCGATGTTCGCGCTGCTCAAGCCCGGCGACACGATCATGGGTCTGAACCTCGCGCACGGCGGGCACCTGACCCATGGCATGAAGATCAACTTCTCCGGCAAGCTCTACAACGTCGTCCCGTACCACGTGGACGACGAGACCGGCCAGGTCGACATGGCCGAGGTCGAGAAGCTCGCCAAGGAGGCCCAGCCGAAGCTGATCGTGGCCGGCTGGTCCGCGTACCCGCGTCAGCTGGACTTCGCGGCCTTCCGCCGGATCGCGGACGAGGTCGGCGCGTACCTGATGGTCGACATGGCGCACTTCGCCGGTCTGGTGGCGGCGGGGCTGCACCCGAACCCCGTACCGCACGCGCACGTGGTCACCACCACGACGCACAAGACGCTGGGCGGCCCGCGCGGTGGCGTGATCCTGTCGACGGCCGAGCTGGCCAAGAAGATCAACTCCGCGGTCTTCCCCGGTCAGCAGGGCGGTCCGCTGGAGCACGTGATCGCGGCCAAGGCGGTCTCCTTCAAGGTCGCCGCGTCCGAGGACTTCCGCGAGCGCCAGCAGCGCACGCTGGACGGCGCCCGGATCCTGGCCGAGCGCCTGGTCCAGGACGACGTGAAGGCCGTCGGCGTGGACGTCCTGTCCGGCGGCACGGACGTGCACCTGGTCCTGGTGGACCTGCGCGACTCCGAGCTGAACGGCCAGGAGGCCGAGGACCGCCTCCACGAGGTCGGCATCACGGTCAACCGCAACGCCATCCCGAACGACCCCCGCCCGCCGATGGTCACCTCCGGCCTGCGCATCGGCACGCCCGCCCTGGCCACCCGCGGCTTCCAGGCCGCGGACTTCACCGAGGTCGCGGACATCATCGCCGAGGCACTGAAGCCGTCCTACGACACGGAGTCCCTGAAGGCCCGCGTGTCCGCTCTGGCCGACAAGCACCCGCTGTACCCCGGCCTGAAGTAGTTCGTACGGCCTGAAGCAGTTCGTACGGAACGTACGAATCTTCGCGGCGCCGCGCACACTGGAGGTGTGTGCGGCGCCTGCCCCGGGCTTCACCTCGCTCAGCCACGTTCCACCCTGCTCCACCCGCTCCACCCCGTATTGAGGAGTCCCCGTGGCCATCTCGGTCTTCGACCTGTTCTCGATCGGCATCGGCCCGTCCAGCTCCCACACGGTCGGCCCGATGCGTGCCGCGCGCATGTTCGCGCGCCGCCTGCGCAATGAGAACGTGCTGGCCCCCGTGACCTCGGTACGGGCCGAGCTGTACGGCTCGCTCGGCGCGACCGGGCACGGACACGGCACCCCCAAGGCTGTGCTGCTCGGCCTGGAGGGCGCCTCGCCGCGGACGGTGGATGTAGAGGGGGCCGACGACCGGGTCGAGGAGATCAAGTCGTCCGGGCGCATCAGCCTGCTCGGCGAGCACGAGATCGCCTTCTCCTTCTCCGACGACCTGGTCCTGCACCGCCGCAAGACCCTGCCCTACCACGCGAACGGCATGACGCTCTGGGCGTACGACGCCTCCGGAGCCGAACTGCTGTCGAAGACGTACTACTCGGTCGGCGGCGGCTTCGTCGTGGACGAGGACGCGGTGGGCGAGGACCGCATCAAGCTGGACGACACCGTCCTCAAGTACCCCTTCCGTACGGGCGACGAACTGCTGCGGCTGGCCCGCGAGACCGGCCTGTCGATCTCCGCGCTGATGCTGGAGAACGAGCGGGCCTGGCGCACCGAGGACGAGATCCGCGAGGGGCTCATCGCCATCTGGCGGGTCATGCAGGCGTGCGTGTCGCGCGGTATGGCCCGCGAGGGCATCCTGCCGGGCGGCCTCAAGGTCCGCCGCCGGGCCGCCATGTCGGCCCGCCAACTGCGCGCCGAGGGCGACCCGCTGGCCCACGCGATGGAGTGGATCACCCTGTACGCGATGGCGGTGAACGAGGAGAACGCGGCGGGCGGCCGCGTCGTCACCGCCCCGACCAACGGCGCGGCGGGCATCATCCCGGCGGTCCTGCACTACTACATCAACTTCGTGCCGGGCGCCGACGAGGAGGGCGTGGTCCGCTTCATGCTGGCCGCCGGGGCCATCGGCATGCTCTTCAAGGAGAACGCCTCCATCTCCGGCGCGGAGGTCGGCTGCCAGGGCGAGGTCGGCTCGGCCTGCTCCATGGCCGCGGGCGCCCTCGCCGAGGTGCTCGGCGGCAGCCCCGAACAGGTCGAGAACGCGGCCGAGATCGGCATGGAGCACAACCTCGGCCTCACCTGCGACCCGGTCGGCGGCCTCGTCCAGATCCCCTGCATCGAGCGCAACGGCATGGCCGCGGTCAAGGCCGTCACGGCCGCCCGGATGGCGATGCGCGGCGACGGCTCCCACAAGGTGTCCCTCGACAAGGTCATCAAGACGATGAAGGAGACCGGGGCGGACATGAGCGTCAAGTACAAGGAGACGGCCCGGGGCGGGCTCGCGGTGAACATCATCGAGTGCTGAGCGGAAAGTCCCCGGGAAATCCCACGGGATGGAAGCCTGACCTCCTCGCGCCGTCGTGGTCGGCATGGTTCGTTACCGTGTACGAGTTAGGACACTGCCCCACTGACCACAGGGCTACCCAGAGGATTGCTAACCGGCTTGAAATGGGATAAAGGCACCATAATCGCGAGCCGCGAGCCGCGAGCCGCGAGCCGCGAGCCGCGAGCCGCGAGCCGCGAGCCGCGAGCCGCGAGCCGCGAGCCGCGAGCCGCGAGCCGCTGACCGACTGGAGGCGTGGGTTTGTTAGAGGCGGTCGGCTTGTTCGATAGCCGGCCGCTTCGCGTGCCCGTGGGCCCTGACGCCCACCGCTGGAGCACCTTCCACGGCGAGCGCACCCTTGTCGTCGCCGCCCGTACCGTCACTTCGACCGTACGCGCCCTCGAAACACTGCCGTCGCTCCTGCGCGACGACGCCCGCGTGACCGTCGTCTTCGCCTACGACCGCACTTCCGCTTTCAACGACGGCGTCCTCGATCTCCTCCACGCCGCCGGCTGCCGGGTCGCTCCCTGGGAGCAGCTGGGGCACATCGACCCCGACCTCATCCTGTCCGCGAGCGAGAACATCGACGTGCCGGAGGGCGATTGCCCGGTACTGGTGCTGCCGCACGGCGTCGGCTTCCAGAAGTTCGTGCCGGATTCCCGCAGTCCACACGAGAGGCTCTCCGGAGTCGTACCGGATTCCCTCCTGGAGTCGGGACGTGCCTGGCTCGCGGTCTCGCATCCGGCGCAGGAGGAACAGTTGCTCGCCACCCACCCGAAGTCGGCCGGGCGCACGCTGCTGGTCGGTGACCCGTGCTTCGACGAGCTGGTGGGCAGCCGGTCGCGCAGGGGGGCGTACCGAGAGGCGTTGGGCGTCGCGGAGCATCAGCGTCTGGTCATGGTCAGTTCCACCTGGGGCCGCACTTCGCTCCTGGGGAGTCTCCCGGATCTCCTCCCGCGTCTGATCGCCCAACTGCCCTGTGACGAGTACCAGGTCGGCGCGATCGTCCACCCCAATGTGTGGTCGGCCCACGGGGCCTGGCAGATCCGCACCCTGCAGGCCGCCGCCCTGGACGCGGGTCTGCTGCTCATGCCGGCCGTCCACGCCTGGCGGCCCGCGCTCGTCGCCGCCGACGTCGTCGTGGGCGATCACGGCTCGGTGACGCTGTACGGCGCGGCGGCCGGCACCCCACTGCTGCTCGCGGCATTCGGCAGCGACGCGGTGCCCGGGACCGCCGCCCACAAGCTGGCGGCCGTCGCGCCCCGGCTCGACACTCGCGGGGACCTTCGCCGGCAGGTGGAGGACGTCATACGCGGGCACACGCCCCAGCGGTACGCCGCCGTCGCCGCGCAGGCCTTCGCCGAACCGGGGCACGCCCTGGCCCGGCTCCGCACCGCCCTCTACCGCCTGCTGAACCTTCCGGAGCCGTCCTCTCCGCCACCCGCTCCGCTGGTACTGCCGGTTCCGGATCCGCCCGCCACACCAGTCACCTCCTGGCAAGTGACCACCGACGTCACCGGGGACAGCGTCGCTCCGACCGTCACCGTGCACCGCTTTCCGGCGACAGTCACCTCGTACGGCAAGACCTGCCCGGAGTCCGCCGCTCTCTTCACGCACCTCGCCTGCGCCGATGACGAACGCGACCGCCGGCTGACCGAGAGCGCCTCGGTTCTCGTCCGACGCCGACCCGCGTCCGCCGCGCTGACGGCGCTGCGCTGGATCGAGGACGCCCTCGTCCAGTCGCCCGGAAGCCTTGTCGCGGCATCGGCGGTGCGCGGGGGCGGCTGTCTGGTCGGGCTGCGGGACGGCCGGGTCGTGGAGGCGGCGGCCACGGGCCCGGTGCTGGATCCGGGTCTGCCGGCAGCGGTCGTCTATGCCTGCCTGCGTGCGGGACTCGCGCTTGACGACACCCAAGTGACGCTGCGAATCGGCGACTTGCGGGACGAGGACGTCGTTCTGCGGCTTCGTCCCGCGCTGCCGACCGGATGACCGCCGCCCGGGCACATCGCGGGAAGCGGGTTCAGCGGTCGAGATCGCTCAACCGTCGGCGCAGTTCCTCCACCAGGCGCTGGTTGCCGAGCGCCTCGTAGATGTCGGCGGCCCGGCCCAGGCACTCGCGCACCAACTCCTCGTGACCGCCCTGGCGCTGGGCGATGCCGGCAAGCCGCACCCGGGCCTGCGCCTCGTACTGCATCCCGTCCGCCACTGCGGCCAGTTCCCGGATCGCCTCCCGCAGGTCGTGGATCGCCTGCTCGATGTCGCCGAGATTCCCGTGCGCGACGCCGATGGCGGCCTTCACCCGCGCCGCCATCCGCCGGTCGGGCTCCGCACGGTTCTCCAGGTCTCGCTGCGCCCGGCGCAGCAGGTCCATGGCCTCCGCGTGCTCGCCCCCCGCGTCCAGGGCGCAGCCGAGGAAGAAGGTGGCGAGGGCGGCACCGCGGGATTCCCCGGCCCGCTCGTTGAGTTCGAGGGAGCGCCGGTACGCGCCGGCCGCTTCGGTCGGGGCAACGACATCCAGGTAACGGCCGAGGAATTCCTGAACGGAGGCCCGCAGGGCGAGGCGATCGGTCGCCTCGGCCAGGGCGACGGCCCTCTCCAGTTGCTCTCCCGCGCGGTCGTTCTCCCCGAGGTCCAGCAGTGGACGTGACAGCAGGCTGCGGAGCCGGGCACCGACCGCCGTGGCCTCCTCGTCGGTCCCCCCTGCCGTTTCCGCTACGGCGATCGCCGCCTCGGCCGCCTTGATGCCCAGCTCCAGTGTTTCCGTCCACGCCCTGAGGTAGCGGTGGTAGAGGAACAGCACCGAGAACGCCTCGGCCAGTCGCCAGGCCAGGGTGTACAGCTCGTGCCGGACGGTCTCGCGCAGTACCGCGAGGATGGCGGAACGCTCGGCGTTCAGCCACTCCAGCGGCGCTGGACCGCTCGCTCCGGCGAACGGGTCGTGGGCGTCCCGCAGCAGGTCGTCGAGGTCGGCGATCCGCAGCCGCTCTCTCCTGAGCGCCCGGTCGGCGAAAGCGCTCAGCACGAGGTAGTGGGTTCCGACGCGCTGTGTCAGTGCCGTCTGCTCGGTCTGCGGCTCCTCGTCGGCCGCGCACTCGCGGGCGTGCAGACGGACCAGGTCGTGCATGCGGTACCGGCCGTCGCGCATCTTCTCCAGCAGGCTGGCCTTCGCCAGCACGCCCAGCAGGCGCTTCGCGCTCCCCGGGTCCACTCCGGCGGCGACCGCGGCCACGCCGGCGTCGAAGAGTCCGAACGGCAGCCATCCGAGCAACCGGTAGAGCCGGGCCGCGTCGGGCGGCAGCAGCCGGTAGGAGGGACCCAGAACCGCGGACACCGAGGACTCCTCCCCGTCCAGTGCGAGTCCGGCCAGCCGGCCTGCCTCGTCGTCGAGTTCGGCGGCCAGTTCCGCCATGCCGAGACTCTCGTCAGCCAGTCGCGCCGCCACCACCAGCAGGGCCACGGGCAGCCCGTCACACAGCTCCACCAGCCGCCGCGCGGCCTCCGGTTCGGCCTCGACCGCCTCCGGTCCGCACCGGTCCTTCAGCAGTTCCAGCCCACCATGTGTGTCCAGCGGCTTGACGCGGACCAACCGGGCACCGCCCTGGACAGCCAGTTCACCGATCCTGCCCTGACTCGTGGCCAGTAATGCGCTGCCTGCCCCCTTGGGAATCAGGGCACGGACCTGTGCGGGCTGGTTGACATCGTCGAGGACGAGAAGGATGCGCAGGTCGGCCGTGCGCGACCGGTAGAGGTTGGTCCGGTCGAGGAGCGAGTCCGGAATGCCGAGCTCACCTCCCGGCAGCGACCTCAGGCACATGGCCAGGGCCTCGGAGACGTCCCCACCAGGACCGGTCAGCGGCGTGGCCTGGTCGCGCAGGGCCGCGAAATCCACGTACAACTGCCCATCCGGAAAATGCCCCTTGACCCTCTCCGCGCACCGCCATGCCATGGCCGACTTGCCGACCCCCGGAGGCCCGAACAGCACATCGACGCCCACAGATCCGGAGCCGCCCGCCGGCGCGCCGAGCCTTGCCTGCAGGATCCCGAGTTCAGCCGTCCGATTACTGAACGGCTCGGTCATGACGGGCACTTGATCCGGCCTGGCGGGCCGACCCGCCGCGGACGAGGGTGCCGAAGGGACGTGGAAGTGGATGTCACCGTGGATGGGTGAGCCCTGGAGGACCAGGCCGTGGTTCACTCCGCCGCTGACCAGGTTGACGAAAGTACGTGACGCGTCCGGCGCCAGCTCGGACAACAGCCGCGCCAGTTCCTCGGCTGCACCCGGATCCTCCTGGAACAGGCCTTCCAGCCGCTGCCGCAGGCGGGTTCGGACAACTGCCTGGGCCTCGGCGTCACCCACCGTGTGAGCCATGTCCAACTCCTCGTGCGTGGCTCGCAGTTCCTCCTCGGCGGCCTCATCCGAAGCGCGTCGCCCGAAGAACCGGGTCAGCCCGCTCTTCGCTCGCTCGTACGCATCCGAAACCATCAACCCGGCCAACGCCGTTGCCCCCGACGCGGCAAGAGCCGCCAACTCGGCTTCCACACAGTCCCCTTCGCCCTCATCCAGTCCCTCAAAGCAGTCGAACACCAACCGTAGAGAGGTCTTGGACGCTTGGACAGCCCGGCCCGCCGCGTGCCCCATGGTCGCCTCCCGTTCCGGGAGCAGGGCACTCCTTCCCTGATCGAAGTCGGCAGACACTGCTGCACACGGGTGAGCGCATCGACGTATCGCATGACACCGGCCGGCCGCCGCCCTCGACGCGGGCACGCCGGGCACGCGCTAGGCGCGCTCGTAACTGGTGCCGGACTCGTTTCTGCGCAGCAGGCCCTCGTCCACGAGGGCGCGGCGCAGGGTCACCCAGTCGTCGAACCACTCGCCGCAGATCGCGTTGACCTTGGCCTCGGGGTAGCTCACGCCGGGCTCGAACGAGTCCTTCACCACGGCCAGCACACGGCCGCGCACCTCCGCCCGGCCCGGAACGGAGGTGAGCCGCCCACGCCGGAAATAGGAGCCCGCCCCGTCCCCGCCACCCCGGCCGGAGACCCTGACCTCGGCCTGGACGGCGAGCCGGAACGTGTCGTCCAGCAGGGTGTACGCGCGCTTCTCACTGTCGAAGACGGCGACCCGTCCTTCCGTCAGCTTCCGCAGCGCCGCGGCGGCGGCCGGTGGGCGGAGCCCGGCCATTTCGGCGACCTCCGCCACCGAGGTCGCGCCGAGGGCGAGGGCCGCGTAGGCGGCACGCCTGTCGTGCTGGGCGAGGAGGCCGACGAGGTCGCGGCAGGAGGGCGGGTGGTCCTCGGTGGAGGCCGTGTTCATGTGTCCGTTCCGGTCGTCGTCATCGGGTGCGGTGGGGTGTGGCGGGCAAAGTAAGGGAATAACAAAGGTAGTTGACCCCTCATCAGCCCCACCGGTGTACTGGTGCGACGACGCGCGTCTCTCCCCATCTCCCCCACGCACACTCACCGCACGGAGGCACCCCCATGCTGCGCGGCATCGACGTAAGCGGCTACCAGTCGTCCTCGTACAACACCGACGGTCTGTCCTTCGTCTTCGTCAAGGCGACGGAAGGCCGCAGTTACGTCAACCCGAAGCTGAGCGCACAGGCGAAGAGAGCCCGTGACGCCGGCTGCGTGGTCGGCTTCTACCACTTCCTCTGGCCGGGCAACCTCACGGCCCAGGCCGAGTACTTCGTCGGCAAGGCCCCGGAGAAGGCGGGCGACATCCTGGCCGTCGACTGGGAGACGACCAGCGACGGCACACACGCCAGTAACGCCGAGAAGGACCGCTTCATCCGCAAGGTGAAGGAACTGCGGCCGAACCATCGGGTGATCTTGTATGCGAACAGGAACTACTGGTTGAACGTCGACGACACCTCATACGCGGGTGACGGCCTCTGGATCGCCGACTACGTCACGGCAGGCAAGCCCCGAATCAAGGCGAAGTGGCGCTTCCATCAATACACCGACGACCCCCTGGACAAGAACGTGGCCGACTTCTCCAGCAAGGAAGCGCTGCGCGATTGGGCCAAGGGGGCCTGACACGTTTACTGTCCCGGCGAAACCGGTTCCGCCCGGAGCCGCATCGCAGGCGGATCCGTGAGGTAGTTGTTCAGCAACTCGAAGGTACGAAGCTCGGGCGGGAGAGCTTCGTACCACGCAAGGCCATGCAGGTTGCAGTTATTGCAGACGAGGCCTCGCACGCAGTCACCGCAACTGCCCGGGCCAGGGCAACAGGAGTGGTTGTGATCAATGTCCATGGCCCTGCCGCCCACGTGAGCGCTTCCGCACACGGCACAACGGCCCTGCTGGAATTCCATGAGTAGGTCGACGAATTCCCTGGTCACCTTGTAGTTGCCGAGGCGGACGCGCTCGGCATTGCACGGCTTGCAGTACGGTCGCGGCGCACCCGACGCGTTGAGGATCGAATACTCCGACAGCGGCTTTCCCTCACCGCATCCCAAACATTCGACGATTCCGCGCTCGATCATCTCGCGGAAGGCGCCGTTTCCCCTCTTCTTCCGCAGAAGTGAGAGCGGCTACCCCTTGACGCTCTGCTGGTAATGACCGGTACAGAGCCTCCGGGCAGAAACCGCTCTGTCGCATCCGTCGAACTCACAAATACGGCCCTCGGCGACTGCACGCTCAACGTTGATCGGAGCTATTCCTCTGCCCCTCCGATGCTGCGCGTAGTGGGTTCGGCACAGCCCCTTCGTCAGCGGGTACCGGTCTGATGACCGGTCACAGGTCCATCCCTCCCGCCCGCTTCGCACACTCTCATTCAATCCCCCTGGCCGAATAGCGCGGTTGATATAGCATCCGATCAACGAGGACGCCGAACATACGTAACGCTCTCGCACACCAGAATCATCAATCCCGAAAGCCTCGCCCAGGACGCACCAGACCGGCGCGCTACTCGCCCCGGTGACCGTCGCCTGTTCGTCGGCGCAGGGGCCGCGATCGATCCCGATAGCGGCCTCCCCTTAGGGTCTGGCCTGCGGGTCGGCAGCAGCCGTGCCCAAGAGGGGAGCTTCACAGCATGGGCGGGACAGTCGCTGCGGTCAGCAGCAACGGGGAGTATTCGTTCACCAAGCCGAACCGGGCGAGCATCACGCTGCTCGCCGGGCTCGGGGTGGAGGGGGATGTGCACGCGGGGGTGACCGTCAAGCACCGGTTCCGGATGCTGAAGGACCCGTCGCAGGTGAATCTGCGGCAGGTGCACTTGATACACGAGGAGTTGTTCGAGGAACTGCGCGGCGCCGGGTTCGCCGTCGCGGCCGGGGAGCTCGGGGAGAACGTCACCACCCGGGGGATCGACCTGCTGGGGCTGCCCGCGGGAGCGCTGCTTCGGATCGGGGACGAGGCCGTCGTCGAGGTGACCGGGCTGCGCAATCCCTGCGCTCAGATCGACGCCTTCCAGAAGGGGTTGCTGAAGGCGGTCGTCGGGCGGGGCCCGGACGGAATGGCCGACTTCAAGTCCGGGGTGATGAGCGTCGTGGTGACCGGTGGCGTGGTGCGGCCCGGGGACTCGGTCGAGATCGAGTTGCCTGACGGGCCGCACCGGCCGCTGGAGATCGTCTGAGCGGGGCAGGGCGGAAGACTGGACGGCTTACGCCCGGAAGTCCGCCGGCCGTTCCGGTGACGCCTCCGCCAGGGCCTTCGTCACCGCGTCGACGCCCTCCTGGAAGCCGTAGACCGGGGTGCCGGGCTGCTGGCGCCAGGAGTCGTCGAGGGAGCCCGCGTCCACCGTGTCGAAGCCGAGTTCGTCGATGAGGTCGCGTACGCGCCGCTTGGCGGCCTCGTCGTCGCCGGCCACCGGGAGGGCCATGCGGTCGGGGGCGCCGGCCGGGCGGGGGCGGTCGAGGATGTCCTGGGCGTACGTGCCGTTGAAGGCCTTGATGACGGTGTGGCCGATCTGCCGGGCCGTCCAGCGGCTCTCCGTCACGCCCTCGTCCTCGATCGCGGCGATCCTGCCGTCGCGCTGCGGGTAGTAGTTGTTGGTGTCGATGACGGTGACCCCGTCCGCCGCCTCGTCCAGCAGCCCGGACGGCAGGTCGGGAACGGCCTTCACGGGAATCGTCACGACGACGAGCTCCGCGCCCCGCGCCGCCTCCTCGACCGTGACGGGCGTCGCTCCGGTCTCCTCGGCCAGTGCGGTCAGGGTGTGCGGACCGCGGGAGTTCGCGACGGAGACGTCATGCCCGAGGGCGGTGAGCCGCCGGGTGAGGTTGCCGCCGATGTTGCCCGCGCCGATGATGCCGATCTTCATGACTCGCTTGCCCTTCCGGAGGCCTGTGCTGCCGATGTGGCTCACCAACCTCCGGACGGGACGGGCTATTCCGGACGTTCACCCATAAGGCCTCTCTCGACGCCGAAAGGAGTCAGATCCGGACCACGATCTTCCCGGTGTGACGGTTGCTCTCCATCAGGCGGTGGGCGTCCAGGATGCGGTCGAGGCCGTCGAAGACCTCGCCGATCAACGGCCGGAAACCGCCGTCGCGCAGGCCGGCGTTCAGGAAGGCCGTGGACCGGCGTCGGCCACCGGGTGTGGTGGTGAGGGCGAAGTTCGCGTACGTGTGGAGGGTGAGGGGCCAGTTCCAGGGGATCTCGGCGGGGCGCCGGTCGAGCCAGCCGTACACGACGACCGCACCGCCCTCCGCGAGCGCGTCGCCGAGCGGGCGGAAGCCGGGCCCGCCGATCGCGTCGAAGATCACCTCGACACCGCGGCCGCCGGTCAGCCGGCGGGCCTCCTTGGCCACGTCCTCCGCGCCCGCTCCGCCCGACACGATCACGTGTTCGGCGCCGAGGTCGAGGAGCGCCCGCCTCTTCGCCTCGGTGCGGGTCGTGGCGAGCGGGATCGCACCTATACGGCGGGCGACCTGGATCGCCGCGGTGCCCACGCCGCTGGACGCGCCGGTGACCAGCACATGGTCGCCGGGCTTCAGACCGGCCGTCTCCAGCAGCCCGCCGTACGCGGTCGTGTACGTCAGCCAGGCCGCGGCCCCGGTGACCGCGTCCACCGAGTCGGGGCGCCGCACGACGGCGGTCTCGGGCAGCACGACCCGCTCGGCGTACACGCCCTGCGCGCCCATCTCGATGCCGGGGCCGGTCATCACGAGGTCCCCGACGGCGAGTTCGGTGACGCCCTCGCCGACGGCCTCGACGACACCGGAGGCCTCGTAGCCGAGCCGGGAGGCGGGCAGGGACGGCTGGTAGTAGTAAGTCCCCGCGCGGAACAGGGCTTCGGCGCGGTTGAGCCCCAACGCCTCGACACGGAGGAGGACTTCACCTGCGCCGGGTGCGGACACCTCGACGTCCTCGATCTTCAGGACGTCCGGGCCGCCGAGTTCGTGAAAGAGCACGGTACGTGCGGTAGTTGGCATACCCACGACGCTAGGAGCGGGTGCCGAGACGATCCATGGCCCTCACGCTCGATTTCCTGTCAGATCGTCTCACTCCGCGCGAGGCCGCCTACAGTCGAGGACATGGACGTACTGAGCGACGCCGTCGCCGCGATGCGCACCGGGCGGCCGCACTCCTCCCGCCAGGACCTGTACGCGCCCTGGGGACTGCGGTTCGCGGCCTCCTCGGGTGCCGGGTTCCATGTGGTGCTGCAGGGTTCGGCGTGGCTGCTGCCGTCGGAGGGTGCGCCGGTGGCGGTCGGCCCGGGAGACGTGGTGTTCCTGGCGCACGGGTGCGGGCACGGACTGGCCAGTGATCCCGGCGTACCACTGCGGGAGGTCCGGCCGCGGGAGGACGGCACCTGGCCCGAACCGACGCCTGCGACAGGGCAGTTGGGCGAGGTTCCGGACACCGTGCTGCTGTGCGGCGCGTACCACCTGGACCGGGCCCGGGCGCATCCCCTGCTCTCCGAGCTCCCGGAGGTGGTCCACCTGCCCACCCGGATCGGCGCACATCGCTCGCTGCGCGCGGCCGTCGAACTCCTCGGCGCCGAGTTGGAGGACCCGCAGCCCGGCTCGGACACGATCGTCACGTCCCTCCTGGACACGCTCCTGCTCTACATGCTGCGTGCCTGGTGGCAGCGCGAGCAGCACGGTTCCGGCCACCCCACGGGCTGGTCCGCGGCGCTCACCGACCCGGCCGTGACGGCGGCCCTGCACGCGATCCACGAGGCCCCGTCCCACCCTTGGACGGTCGAGCAACTCGCCGGCCGTGCCGGCCTCTCCCGCGCGACCTTCGCCCGCCGCTTCACCTCGCTGGTGGGCGAACCCCCGCTGACGTACCTGACGTGGTGGCGCATGACGACGGCGGGCCGCCTCCTGCGCGGCGGCGACGTCCCCCTCCGTCTGATAGCCCAACGCACCGGCTACACCTCCGAGTTCGCCTTCGCCAAGGCCTTCAAGAGGGAGTACGGGGTGGCGCCGGGGCAGTACCGGAGGCGGGCGTCCTAGACATCCTCGAAGCCGGACATGGCGAAGGGGCGCCCGGTACCACCGGACACCCCTTCCGCCCGCCTCACTGGTTCAGGCTCGACTCACTTGTTCAGGTGGGACCAGAACTCGTCGAACGAGAGCAGCTTGTCACCGTCGAGGTCCTGCGCCGCGATCACGGCCTCGGCCACCGATTCGGTGACGTTCCAGTCCCCGCCCTGGGCGAGCGCGGTCTTGAACTCCGCGGCGGTGATGTGTCCGTCCCCGTCCACGTCGATCCGCTCGAACGCCTTGCGTGCTTCCTCGATGTCCGCCACCGGGTCCCGCCCCTTCTGATGTGCAGTACTGACTGGGGTCAGATTAACCGCCTGGCCGGGCGCGGAGTGCGGCGGCTTGCGTTCCCGACGCCCGGTGGGTGGAGACTCAAGCGAGTGAGCCGAGAGGGGACATCCACATGCAGAGGGCTCTGGGGGACATTCTCGACGCGGCGGCCCGGGGGGTCTTCCCGCCGCCGGACGGCGGTACCACCGTCGTGCCGCAGGACGGTCATCGTGACGCGGGGGTCATCGCGTTCACCGCGCACTCCGTCGTCTTCACGGACGAGGAGGAGGGGTGGGTGCGCGAGACGCTGGCCCGGATCGACTGCGATCCCCTCGCGGCGACCATGAACCCGCGGTTCCTGACGGCGTTCATGGAGCGTACGGGGCGTACGACGGACACGATCGACCTGCTGACGGTTGCCGCGCCGCTGGCCGGGCCGCCGCCGGTCGACCTGGCGGAACTCGACGATCCCGACCATCCCCGGGTCGTCCGGGCCCGCAAGCGGCGCGACGACGTGCGGGTGTGGGCCGCGGACGGGGGCGTACTCGTCATGGGGCGCGGGGTCGCCGGACGACTGGAGGCCGCGATCGAGGTGGCCGAGGGGGTACGGCACCGGGGGCTGGGCCGGGCGCTGGCCTCGGCGGCGCGGCATCTGAGCGGGGGCGAACCCGTCTGGGCCCAGCAGGCCGCCGGGAACGCCCGCAGCGTACGGGTGTTCCAGGCGGCCGGGTTCCGCCCGGTCGGGGCGGAGGCACTGCTCGCCGCCCGGTGAGGCCACCGCCCGCCGCAGCGGGCGGCCGGTACCAGGCTCGGACAGGGCCGGTGTCAGTGCCAGGGCTCGTAGTGCGGGTTGCTCTCGCAGTCGCTCATGATCTCGGTCTTGGTCTTCTTGTCGACCGGGCAGACGCCGATGATGTACTGCCGCGCGATACCGCCGGGGAAGGCGACCTCGACCTGGTCGGCCCACCGGTGGGTGTCGCCGATGGTCTTGTTGACGTCCACGCCGCCGGGGGCGTCGATGTAGTAGTTGTAGCCGCTCTTCCACCACGTCTTGTAGAGGTCGTGGTCGTAGCTCGTGGAGACGTACGGCGAGGGCTGGTTGACGAGGACGTACTGCTCGATGTCGTACTGGCCGTCGATGACGTCCCGCGGGAGGAAGCCCTGCTCGAAGACGGTCGCGGGGCCGCGGCCGTCGCTGCGGTAGAGCGTGCCGCAGGTCTTGCGCCAGACCGGCTCGGGCGTGATGCGGTCGACGTCGACGCGGTGGTCGGCGGCGGCGTGGACGGGGTCGGCGAACTGGGGACAGGCGGGCGCGGCGGCGGCCCTGGCGAACGGTGCCGCGACAGCCGGTGACGCGACGGCCGGTGACGCGGGGACCGTCGCGGCGGACGTCGCGAGGACGGCCGAGAGGGACAGGACGACAGCAGCGGCCCGCCGCCGCAAGCGAGTTGTGATCATGAGGAGCACGATCTCGGCTCGGCGGGGGCGGGTTGTGGATCATCACTCGTTCGGCGGCGAGTCGCGCCTGTCGGGGACGCCGACGTCAACGGCCGTTGCCCCAACGGAAGATGCCAGGCTCTTCCCGGCTTGGTACGGCCCTTGCCGCGGAGCGCCCACCGGCTAACGGTCGGCGACGCGCATCTCGAACCAGGTCGTCTTGCCGCGGGGCAACAGGTCAACGCCCCAGCGGTCGGAGAGTTTGTCGACGAGGAAGAGGCCACGGCCGCTGATGTCCATTTCCTGGACGGGCATCAGACAGGGCAGGCCCCGGGAGGGATCGCGGACCTCGATACGGATCCAGCCCCGCCGGCGCCGCATACGGAGTCCGAAGACGCGGGCACCCGTGTGCCGCACGGCGTTGCCGACGAGCTCCGAGACCAGTAACACGGCGTCCTCGGTCATCTTCGGCGAGAGCCCCCAGTGGCGCAGGACCACCACCTGGGCGAGCCGCCGAGCGGTGGCCGCCGACTCGGGCCGGGACGGCAGCGGCACTTCCGCCTCCGTCGGGTTGCCGAACAACTCCAGCGCCTTGAGCGCGTGTTCGTCCTCGACCGCAGGCGACCAGCGCGCCGCGGTCGCACTCCCGTGCCGCCGCGGCTGTTCGATACCCTCCAGCCCCGCCATGCCCCCATCATGGCCGCCCAAAGGCCCTTCCGGGGGCGTTCCGAAGGAATACGCCCCCCGGAACCTCTCATTCCACATGGACCGTCTGGCATATACCGAAGGCAATGCAGCCTCCCTCGCAACCCACCTGGCCTGCGAGAACTGCCTACTCGACGGCAATCGCCCGGGCCCCTCGCCAAGCCGACCCCAAGGTCGCCTTGAGGCTCGGATAAACCGCTCCTTCGAGGGATACGGGTAAGACATCGCGTCAACTGCAAGTGGATCAGCGGAACTTGCGGAGTGACTTCAGCGTCACCGGCAGGCGGCCGAGGAGGGTACGCGGAGGACCGCCGCAGGGCACCGTCAGAGGAACTTCGCCTTGCCCGGGCCCTCGTCCACGAAGCTCCGCATCCCGCGCTCCCGGTCCTCCGTCGCGAACAGACCGGCGAACCAGTTGCGTTCGATGGCGAGCCCCGTCTCGATGTCCGTCTCAAGACCTGCGTCGATCGACTCCTTGGCCGCGCGCAGCGCGAGCGCCGGCCCCTGCGCGAGCTTCGCGGCCCACGTGTGCGCCTCGGTGTACACCTCGTCGACCGGTACGACCCGGTCCACCAGGCCGAGCGACAGCGCCTCGTCGGCCCTGACCATGCGGCCGGTGAAGATGAGGTCCTTCGCCCTGGAGGGGCCGATGAGGCGGGACAGGCGCTGGGTGCCGCCCGCGCCGGGGATCAGGCCGAGCAGGATCTCCGGCTGCCCGAGCTTCGCGTTGTCCGCGGCGATCCGGAAGTCGGCGCACAGCGCCAGCTCGCAGCCCCCGCCGAGCGCGTAGCCGGTGACCGCGGCGACGACCGGCTTGGGGATGCGGGTCACGGCGGTGAAGGAGTCCTGCAGGGCCCGGGAGCGTACGACCATCGCCGTATGGTCCATGGCCTGCATCTCCTTGATGTCCGCGCCCGCCGCGAACACCTTCTCGCCGCCGTAGAGGATCACCGCGCGCACGTCCTCGCGGCGCGTCGCCTCCTCGGCGAGCTCCTTGAGGCGGTCCTGCGTGGCCACGTCCAGCGCGTTCATGGGCGGGCGGTCGAGGCGGATCGTGCCCACACCTTCGGCGACTTCGAGATGCACAGTCATGCTGGCACCGTACCGGGGGGTCTGGGGGGTCGTCCCCCGGGGCAGACGCAGCACGGTGACTAACGACAACGGGCCCGGTGTGCTCGGTCACAGCGGCGAAAAGCCGTGACCGAGCACACCGGGCCCGTACGCGCAGAAGCAGAAGGACGCCGAAGGATGCCGAAGGGCTACGCCTTCCACTTCTCCCAGGACATGTTCCAGCCGTTGAGCCCGTTGTCGGGCGCGACGGTCGCGTCGTTGGAGTTCTTCACGATCACCACGTCGCCGACGATCGAGCGGTCGAAGAACCACGCGGCCGGCGCACCGCGGTCGCCGCCGCCTCGCTGGTCCCGCAGGCCGATGCAGCCGTGGCTGGCGTTGTAGTTGCCGAAGGCGTCGCCGCCCCAGTAGTTGCCGTGGATGAACGTGCCGGAGGTGGTCAGGCGCATCGCGTCCGGCACGTCCTTGATGTCGTACTCGCCGCCGTAGCCGACCGTCTCGCCGTTCATGCGGGTCACCCTGAGGCGCTCGCTGATGACCATCTGGCCGTTCCAGGTCTCGTAACCCGGCTTGCCCGTCGTGACCGGGATGGTCTTGAGTACCTTGCCGTCCCGCTTGACCGTCATCTTCTTGGTCTTGACGTCGACGGTGGAGACCTGGCTGCGGCCGATCGTGAACTTCACCGTCTTGACCTGCTCGCCGTAGACGCCGGGCCTGCCCTCGACGCCGTCGAGGTTGAGGCTGACGGTGACCTTCGTGCCGGCCTTCCAGTACTTCTCGGGACGGAAGTCGAGGCGGTCGTTGCCGAACCAGTGGCCCTCGACGTCGACCGCCGGCTCGGTCTTGATGTCGATCGCCTTCTCGACGTCCTCGGGCTTCGTGATGCCCCGGGTGAAGTTGATCGAGAAGGGCATCCCGACGCCGACCTTGGAACCGTCCTCGGGCGTGAAGATGCCGACGAACGTGTTCTTCGGGGTCAGCGTGGTGAACGCGGACTCCTCGGCGGCCTCGCGGCCCTCGGAGTCCTTGGCCACCGCGTGGACCTTGTACTTGGTGGCCGCGGCGAGGTGGGTGGACGGCGTCCAGGTGTCACCGCCCGATATCTTGCCGTCGACCTCGTTGCCCTTGGTGTCCTCGACGGTGATCTCGCTCAGGATGCCCTTGGCCACCGTCACCTTGAGCGCGCCGCTGGTCTTGACGTCGTCGGCGCCGTCCTTCGGGGCGATGCTCACGACGGCCTGCGACACCTTGGTGTCCGCCTGGTCGGAGTCCTTGCCCTTCCCCTTGCCGGACCCGGAACCCGAGTCCGAATCCCCGCCCCCGCCGCAGGCGGTCACGACGAGCAGCAGCACGCCCAGCAGAAGTGCCAGGACCCCCTTGCCGCCCCGTGTCCGCGCGCCAACCGACGCCCCCGATATCGGTCGCCCGTTCAAGTTCTCTCTCCCCTCGCACGGCCTTCTTCAGGCCCGCACTCCCATGCGCATCCCCCGCGCGTATCGCGTTAATTAATCACACCACCAGGGGCGATGACCTCCCGGGACTGTCACTGTTCGGTCCCAACCTCCCTCGTCCATGGTGCTGTCCGCACCCGCCGCGTGCGTACCCCTATGTCGGACTACTTCAGTGCGGAGCCCGCTTTCCAGGGCTTCCAGCCCATGTTCCACCCGCCGAGCCCGTTGTCAGGAGCGACCTTTTTGTCATTGCTGCGCACGACTTCGACGACGTCGCCGATGAGGCTGCGGTCGAAGAACCAGCCCGCCGGGGTCGCGGAACTGCCGCCCTTCACATCGCGCAGGCCCACACAGCCGTGGCTGACATTCGCCGTGCCGAACACGCCCCGCGCCCAGTAGTTGCCGTGCAGGAAGGTTCCGGAGGTGGTGAGCCGCAGCGCGTGCGGGACGTCCGGGATGTCGTACTCGCCCTTGCCGTCGGCGTCCGTGAAGCCGACCGTGGCGCCGTTCATCCGGGTCACTTCGAGCATCTCGGTGACCACCATCTTCCCGTTGTACGTGGTGCTGTCGGGCGCGCCCGCGGTGATCGGCACGGTGGCGAGGAGTGTGCCGTCGCGGCGTACCTCCATGGTGTGGGCGGCGGCGTCGACGAGGCTGACCTGGCTACGGCCGACCGTGAAGGAGAAGCTCTTCTGCTGGAGCCCGTACACGCCGGGCGCCGCCTCGACGTCCCGCAGCCGCAGGCCGACGGTGACCTTCGTGCCCGGCTTCCAGTACTTCTCGGGCCGGAAGTCGAGGCGGCCCTTGCCGAACCAGTGCGGGGCGATCTCCACCTTCGGTGTGGACGTCACCTCGATCGCGCGCTCGACCGCCGCCCGGTTCTCGATCGCGCGGTTGAACTCCAGCGAGACGATCATGCCGGTGCCGACCGTGGAGCGGTGCTCCGGCGTGACGTATCCGATGAACCGCTCGTCGGGGACGTACGTCGTGAACGTCGCGTGCCGTGCCACCCGCCGGCCGTGTCCGTCCAGCGCGACCGCATCGACCGAGTACTTGGCGGCCAGCGCGAGTTTCGGCTCGTCGGGCCGCCAGGTCATGCCGTCCCGGCCGATCCGGCCCGGCACCGGGGACTCCTGCGCGTCCTGGGACCTGACGACCTTCACCGACTCGAGGCGGCCGGCCCGCACCCGTACCCTGAGCCCCTCCTCGGGACGTACCGCCCTGCTGCCGTCGTCCGGCGAGACGCGGATCACGTCCTCGGCCGAGCGGGGCTTGCCGAGCATCTCGTCCACCCCGTGCGAGGTACATCCCGAGGCCCCGGCCAGCAGCCCTGTCCATGTCAGTACGACGGCCAGCGCGGCCCCTGCGCGCCGCGCGCGCGTCTTTGCGTGCATCACGTGGGCCCAACGACGTGCGCCCTGCTGGGGAAACGTGAGTGCGAGGCCGGCTCTGGGCAGAACAGTGGGGAGGACGACGTGAGGCGGAGGCGTGGCCGGGACGCTGTGCACTCTTCTCACGTTGCTTCAACCGAGCCGCAGGAGGCCGTCAGGTGTCGAGCGCAGCCGAGCAGGAGGCAGTGCGGGAGGGGCGCGCCCCGGGAAGCGGGCTGCCCGCGCAGCCCGCCCCGGTACTGAACGGCAAGGCGCGTACCGCGCCGGCCTTGCCCGTCTGGCCGGGTGCGCCCACCCCGCTCGGGGCGCGCTTCCGTACCGGGCCCGACGGTGTCGCGGGCACCAACTTCGCGCTGTGGGCGGGCGGGGCCGAGTCGGTCGAGCTCTGTCTCTTCGACGACGGGGGCGCCGAGACCCGGCTGCCGCTGGCCGAACTGACCCACGAGATCTGGCACGGCTTCGTGCCCGGAGTCCGGCCAGGGCAGCGGTACGGCTTCCGCGTGCACGGCCGCTGGGACCCCTGGACCGGCGCCCGCTGGAACCCGGCGAAGCTGCTCCTGGACCCGTACGCGCGCGCGGTGGACGGCGACTTCGGCCTGCCGCCCGAGGTGTACGGGCATGTACGGGACTGGCCCCAGCAGCAGGTCGCGGACACCGTGCGCGACGACCGGGACTCCGCGCCGTACGTCCCCAAGGGCGTCGTCGTCCACGATGACGACGACTGGTCGGACGACCGCCGCCCGAAGACCCCCTGGGCGGACTCGGTCATCTACGAGCTGCACGTACGGGGATTCACCAAGCTGCACCCCGGAATCCCGGAGGAACTGCGGGGCACCTACGCCGGGTTGGCGCATCCGGCCGCGATCGAGCATCTGACCTCGCTCGGTGTGACGGCCGTCGAGCTGCTGCCTGTGCACCAGTTCGCGCACGAGGACCACCTGCTGCGGCGCGGCATGAAGAACTACTGGGGCTACAACTCGATCGGCTACTTCGCGCCGCACGCCGGCTACGCGGCCGCCGGGACGACCGGGGAGCAGGTCGGCGAGTTCAAGCGCATGGTGCGCGCGCTGCACACCGCCGGGATCGAGGTCATCCTCGACGTGGTCTACAACCACACCGCGGAGGCGGGCGAGTTGGGCCCAATGCTGTCGCTGCGCGGCATCGACAACCGCGGCTACTACCGGCTGCAGGACGATGCCCGGCGGTACGCGGACTACACGGGCTGCGGGAACACCCTGCACGTGGTGCAGCCGCAGGTGCTGCGGCTGATCACGGACTCGCTGCGGTACTGGGTGACGGAGATGGGCGTGGACGGCTTCCGCTTCGACCTGGCGGCGGCGCTGGCGAGGTCGATGCACGACGTCGACATGCTGTCGCCCTTCCTGGCGGTGATCGCCCAGGACCCGGTGCTGCGGCGCGTGAAGCTGATCGCCGAGCCGTGGGACGTGGGGTCGGGCGGCTACCAGGTGGGCGCGTTCCCTCCCCTGTGGACGGAGTGGAACGACCGCTACCGCAACGCCGTACGGGACTTCTGGCGGGGCGCGCTGCCGGACGTACGGGACCTCGGGTACCGGCTGTCGGGGTCGAGCGACCTGTACGCGTGGGGCGGGCGGCGGCCGTACGCCTCGGTGAACTTCGTGACGGCCCACGACGGTTTCACCCTGCGGGACCTGGTGTCGTACGAGCGCAAGCACAACGAGGCCAACGGGGAGGGGAACCGGGACGGTACCGATGACAACCGGGCCTGGAACTGCGGGGCGGAGGGGGAGACGGAGGACGCGCGGGTACGGGGTCTGCGGCGCCGCCAGCTGCGCAATCTCCTCACGAGCCTGCTGCTGTCCACGGGCGTGCCGATGCTGGTCGCGGGTGACGAGTTCGGGCGGACCCAGCGGGGCAACAACAACGCGTACTGCCAGGACAACGAGATCAGCTGGATCGACTGGGGTCTGCTGGATGATCCCGGCTGGCGGGCCCTCTTCGATCTCACGTCCCGGCTGATCGCCCTCCGCCACGCCCATCCCGTGCTGCGGCGGCGGGCGTTCTTCTCCGGGCGGGCGCATTCCGTCGACGGGTTGCGGGACTTGGCGTGGTTCACGGAGCGGGGGGCGGAGATGACCGAGCGGGACTGGTACGCGCCGGCCGGCACCGTGGGGATGTATCTGTCCGGCCGTGACATCCCCGGGCGGGACGCTCGGGGTGTGCCGGTCGTCGACGACAGTTTCCTCGCCGTGCTGCATGCCGGGGACCGGCCCGTGAGCTTCGTCCTGCCCGGGCCGCCGTGGGCGGAGGGGTACGAGGTGGTGGTGGATACGTCGAGGGAGGAGCAGGGGGAGGCGCCGGGGGTGGTGCATCGGGCGGGGACGACGGTCACTGTGCCGGCTCGGGCCGTGCTGTTGCTGCGGGTGGTGGGGTAGGGCGTTTTTCGCCCCCGCCGCCCCTACCCGTCCCGTCCCCTGGGGCTCTGCCCCAGACCCCGTGGGGTGTGGTGTCGGGTGC